>NZ_JAEILC010000035.1:111614-167088 GCF_016307435.1 Pseudomonas sp. S4_EA_1b
GCTGCTGGTTTGGCTGCTGGTTTAGCGGCAGCAGTTTTAGCTGCTGGTTTGGCTGCTGGTTTAGCGGCAGCGGTTTTAGCTGCTGACTTGGCTGCTGGCTTAACGGCAGCGGTTTTAGCCGCTGGTTTGGCCGAAGGCTTCTTCGCCGCGCTTGCTGCAACAGCTTTTACCGGTGTACGAGCACCCAGCACTTTAGCCACGGCTTCTTTTACACGCCCAACGCCCTGGGCCAGTTTCAGGCTTTCCTGAGCATCTTTTTTGAGTTGAGAAATGTAGGCGCGGGTTTCAGCTTGGCGATCCTTGAGAGCGTCCAGCAAGTCCTCAAGTTCTTTAACAGCGTCTTTGGCTTTGGCTTGTGCCTTGGCCTTGCCGGCGGTGGCGGCATCTTGCAATTTGGTGCGGGATTTGTGCAGCTTTTCTTGCGCCTTACCGCGCTGTTTTTCCAACTTGGCGAGCAGTTTTTCTGCATCGGCCAACGCTTGGGAACAGGCGCTTTCCAGATGTTCGAGCAAGCTGCCCGACAGTTGTTGGAGTAAGTGCAACGGGGTATTAACAGGCTTCTGTTTGGCCGACATGGTTTACCTCCTGGCTGACGTGGGTGCGGCTCATACTAGCCCTCTGCTCTTACCGCCGCTAGCGCATGTTGACAGTATCGATTGCCTCGCGTTGCACCGTACGAAAATTCTTATCGTGAGAACGAAAATGGGCGGCACTTTTTACGTTTCCACACTGGCATAATCCATCGCACTTTCGGCCGGAGAATGTCCATGTCGCGTTACCTTTTTCTTGTGCTTGGCCTGGCGATTTCGGTAGCCAATGCGAGCGCGCCGTCGCCGTCTAAAACCATCGAGCCGGATCGGCATGACCTCGCCTACAGCCTGGGCGCCAGCCTCGGTGAGCGCCTGCGCCAGGAGGTTCCAGACCTGCAGATCCAGGCCCTGATCGACGGCCTCAAACAAGCCTATCAAGGCAAGCCACTGGCCTTGGATAACGCGCGTATCGAGCAGATCCTCGCGCAGCACGAAGCGCAGAGCGAAGCGGACGCCCAAGCGCCCCTGAGTGAAAAAGCACTCGCTGCCGAACAACAATTCCTGACCCAGGAAAAAACCATGAAAGGCGTTCGTGAATTGGCGGATGGAATTCTGCTCACGGAACTCACGCCAGGTACCGGCCCCACGCCGAAAGCCAATGGTCAGGTTCAAGTGAAATATGTCGGTCGGCTGCCCGACGGAACGGTTTTCGACAAGAGCACACAGCCTCAGTGGTTTCGCCTGGACAGCGTGATCAGCGGCTGGAGCAGTGCTCTACAACAGATGCCCGTGGGTGCGAAGTGGCGCCTGGTGATTCCATCGGCGCAGGCTTATGGCGCCGACGGTGCCGGCGAATTGATCCCGCCGTACACGCCCTTGGTTTTCGAGATCGAATTGCTCGATACCCGTTCTTGAGCCAATAAAAAACGGTGCGACCTGCGCACCGTTTTTTTTATCGCGTATCCCGAAGTCAGGCCTGAGCGACAGTGTTTTCTTTGTGAGCGTTGTGCAGCACTTCAATCAGGCAGTCTTCCAGCTCGAAACGCTCGTGGAGCAGCGCACCCAATTCTTTGAATTTCTCGGCGACACACTTGCCTTGATCGCACAGATCGGTGAATGCCAGCAGCTTCTCGGTGATCACATCGATGCGTGGGTAAAGGGTCTTTGCAAAATCCAGACCGCGCTGGTCTTTGAAGGCTTCCGCCTCCTTGGTGAGCTGGGTGTAGATGCTCAAATGCCCTGCGGACACGTAATCCACCAACACCACGCAGAAATCCTGCAACGGTTCACGCTTCTCGGCCAACGCCTCGGGCTCGGCACCGAGCGCATCAAAAGCCCGAATCAATTCGTGACGTGCCTTCAACCAGCTGTCGATCAGCTTGTGCACCCCGCCCCAGCGTTCGCGAGCATTCTTGCAACGTTCCAACATGATGATCTCTCTTCCCTATTAGGGGCGCTGCCGCCTGATGCCCGCGCAACACTTCAAGGATAAAGCAGCAGCGGGACAGGGCTGCATCAGACAACTGGTTTGAATAACGCGTGCGGGCCAGATTATGCCCGCATGACTATGGCTTCAAGGTACGCAGGACAGAAAGTTCATACAAGTGTTTAATCCCGTCCTACAAACCTCAGCCTGCTTTTATGGCCTCGTCGGGTACAGGCGACGGCGAAGTAACGGTCGTGAAAACTGCGTGATGCCCAGAATCAGCATCCCCACGAAAAACAGCAGACTCCACTCCGGCAGGCTTAAATCGAACAACGTCCAGTTGATTTCCACGCAGTCGACAGTGCCTTCGACGGCCTGTTGCAGCGCCTGCCAAAGCGAAAGATTTTCGAGCATATGGTTGAGGCTGGGCCAGCAATCGGCGGTTTGGTCGGGTGCGGCATTTTGCAGCAGTATCTGGCGTACCGCCGTGATAGCGCCCAGCGTCGCGCACGCCACGCTGGCCAGCCCATATAGCGAGATGACGGGACGTTTGGGGTTATGGAGGGCAGCGATCAAATTGATCAGCGTGAAAGCAGCCAGAAAAACCCGCTGCAGTTGGCATAAGAAACACGGGCGTAACGAGACGCCGAACTCAAGGTAATAGGATGCGCCCAACGTCAGCGCACCGGCCAGGAACGCCAGAAAAAACAAGGAGCGAGAAGGGGCCAAAGACATGCTTTATCCGCATCGCGAAAAGTAGATCGCTACGGTAGAGGAAAGGCCTGAACGCTTTCAATATACGTTAGACCAGACGATTCCGTGAGAGCCTGCAGACATCCCACCAGAGGATGGAAGACTTCAGGCGACGGCGCGTAGGAGTTTGCTGCCAGACACTGACCCTCCCTGTTCGCGTGCATCAAAGGGGGTGAGGGTTTGACATATCTGAGTCAACCCTCCGCTCCTTCCTACATCAAACCCGGGCAGGGACTGGCAAAGGTGACGCCAATAAACGGCGATCCAACAACCCCAGGCCTTCCTGGAACAACTGGTTGCTGCGTTCGGTATCTCCCAACTGCGCCAACAGACGCGCCAGCTCGGCGCAAGCCTCAGGGTTGCGCTGCACCTGCAGGCTACTTTCCAGATAGTCGCGCGCCTTTCCCCACAAGCTGTTTTGCAGGCACAAGCGTCCCAAGGTCAGTAACAGGCTGGCATCACCGGGATGATCCTTGAGCCAACCTTCGGCGAACTTCAACTGCCGAGCCGAGTCGCTGCCGCGTAAAAGACCGTAGAGGCGAATGAGATGGCTGTCGTAACCGCGCTTGATCGCACCACGCAAGACCTCTTCGGCCTTGGCGTCGGCACCCAATTGGCGCAGTTGCTCGGCGTAAGCCAGCACTAACTGCGGCTCCTGACGCTGGGCAGAGGTAAGCTGCTGCCAAGCCCGCTCAAGGGACTGCTGGCCAGCTTCGTCCTGCTCCTCACGCTGAGCCGCAAGGCTGAGGTTTTCACCCCATGCGCGACGTTCCAGCTCGGCCAGTTCGCCGGCGGGCAGCACCTTGTCCTTACGCAGCTGCGGCAAAAGGTGAATCACCGACGACCAGTCACCGCGCTGTTGATGCAAACGCTGCAACTGACGTAGCACCTGCGCGTTATGCGGATGACGCTCGTGCATTGCCTGTAGCGTGACCAGCGCACCGTCCGTATCGCCACGGTCCAGTTGCAGTTGCGCATGACTCAAGGCGACCGCCAGCTCAGCCTGGGGCTGGCGCTCCAAAGCGCGCTCAAGCAAAGCATCGCACTCTTCGTAACGCCCCTGTTCATTGGCGGCTCGCGCCGCGCCCAGGTAGTACAACAACGGTTGGCGTTCGGCTTCGGCGGCACGCCGCAAATGGCGTTCGGCACTGGCCCAGCGCCCTTCGGCGAGGTCCATCTGGCCCTGTTCGATAGCGATCTGTGTACGGCGGCTGCGATTACGCCGCGACCAAGGGTTGACCACGCCGCCCGACGTGGTAACCAGGCTCAGCAAGACGCGGACCAGGTAGATCGCCAGAATGATGGCAAACACG
This sequence comes from Pseudomonas sp. S4_EA_1b, assembly GCF_016307435.1. NCBI lineage: Bacteria > Pseudomonadati > Pseudomonadota > Gammaproteobacteria > Pseudomonadales > Pseudomonadaceae > Pseudomonas > Pseudomonas sp. S4_EA_1b. Next base: position 115,637 of record NZ_JAEILC010000035.1, read on the forward strand.
GCGAATAGGGTCGCCCACAGGCTCGACTCGTAATGCAGCACATGTGGATAAGTAATCAGCACGTAGCCGGTGTGTTTCGAGATGCCCACAGCCAGTGCCAGGGCGATCGCGATCGCCAGCACCAGGATCACATAGAAACGCTTCATCGGCTCTACTCCTGGGTCGCCGGCTTGGCAGCCGCCTTGGCTTCATCGGCAGACAGGTGGCGACGATCAAGATACGCCTGCACCGCGGCGAGGCTCGCGGCCAGGTCCGGTGTCACCACCGACACGGCTTTGGGCTCAAGCTCGGCGATGCGCGCCAGCATCGCTTTGCTCTGCGGGTTGTCCTGATTGAAGTTGTCCTGCAGCACGCTGCGCGCCTCACCCAGTGAGCGGCTATACACCGCCGACTCACCATTGAGCGCCGCCCATTGCGCCTGTTCGAGCGCCAGGCTCAGGGCCAGACGCACTTGGTTCAGCCCCTGACCGGCAAGCAACGGACGGATGTTGTCGTCTGGGTTGAAATCAATGCGGAAGTAGCGAGAAATCTGCTCCCACCACTGGCTCCAACGTCCCTCGGTATCGGTGGTGGGACGACCTTCAGCGGCGGGTTCAGTCAGTTGATACTCCGGCGCAATCGCCGCCAGCTGCACCACTTGATCGCGCAGGGCGGCCAATTGCAGGTACAGCCCGGTGCGGTCCGGCTGTTCGGTACTGCGCAGAGCGACCAGGCTCTTGGCCAATTGCTCACGGGCCGCATAGGCGCCGGGATCGCTTTGCTCGCGCAGAATCTCGTCAGCGCCCTGCACCAGCGCCTGGGCGCTATTGATGTCCTGCAAGGCCGACAGGCGCAGGCTCGCCAGACGGATCAAGTGCTCGGCCTCGGCCAGACGCCAGTCCTGACGGCTGGCACCCAGAACGGTTTCCAAGCGCTGGCTCAGGTGTTGCTGATCACCCTGCAATTGGGCCACTAGACGGCGACGCTCCTCCAGCTCATCCGCACCCGGCAGTTGAGCCAGTCGCGCGGCCAGTTGTTGCTGGGTTTGCTTGAGAGTTTGGGATTGCTCATCCAGGGTCTGCACCTGGCCCAGTTGCTGCTGGTGACTGGCTTGCAGGGCACGGACCTGCCAGATCCCCCAACCGCCGGCGGCCACTCCGGCAGCGCCGAGCAGCAAGGCGACGACCGCCAGGCCATTGCCACGGCGCGGCGCGGTGACCGGTGTCTCGACCGGCGCATCAAGTGCGGGTTGAGCTTCATCTTTAGGCAAGGCTGTTTCGCTCACGTATCCGTCCTTTGCGTATCAGAGAGTGGGGGCGGGATGTTTTTATAAGACATAGCCGCCTAACGCCACTAACAAAGCCGCGGCACTCGCGCCGCGACAATCCACCACTTTTTCTGCACCGGCAGCCCGCGCCATTTCCTGGACTCTTGGGCTGGGCACGAACAACGGCAGCTGTGCCACCTCCGGCCAATCGGCGCCGGCCAGGGCTTGCAGGTGCAAGAACCCCTGCCCACTGCTGACCACCACGCCGTTCAAGCGTTCCAACTGGATGCGCTGCATCAACACACCGGTGTCGTAGGTCGGAAGGAACCGCCGGTACAACTCCAGGTAGTCGACACTAGCACCTCTCTCGCGCAAACGCTCTGCCAGCAATTCGCGGCCGCCCTCACCACGCAGGATCAGCACCCGTGCATCGGGGCGCGCAATAGCCTCGCGTAATGCCGGCAGTTCAAGCAAGGCCTCGCTGTCATCGCCGGTGTGCGGATAGTGAACCGTGTAGCCTTGATCGGCCAGCACCTGCGCAGTAGCTGCCCCCACACTGAACCAGGGCACCTCGGACCAGTGGCGATCCAGCTGTTGCAAGGCCAGGCGCGCGGCGGGTTTGCTGACGACAATCACGGCACAGTAGCGGCCGAGGTCACGCAACAGCGCTTGCTGGTCAGGGGTGATCGACAAGGGCTCGATATCCAGCAAGGGCAGGCTGCTGCTGTAGATCCCTACGTCGGACAACACCGTCGCCAGCGCCGCCGATTCCTCGGCAGGCCGCGTCAGCAGCACACGCCAGCCGGTCACTGCGGGCCGGCCTCGCCGTAGACTTTTTGCAGGATGGCGCCGGCGCCTTTCTCCAGCAGCTCTTGCGCCACTTGGATGCCCAAAGCCGTCGCTTCGCATTGCGGGCCACGCACCTCGGCGGTCAGCAAGGTGCCGCCTTCCGGATCGCCCACCAGACCGCGCAGCCACAAGTTATCGCCTTCAAGTACGGCGTAGCAGGCAATCGGCACTTGGCAGCCGCCATTGAGGTGCTTGTTCAAGGCACGCTCGGCGGTGACGCGAACTTCGGTATCACGATGGTCGAGAGGCTTGAGCAGAGTATGGATTTCACTGTCGGCGCTGCGACATTCGATACCCACGGCGCCCTGCCCACCGGCGGGCAGGCTGTCTTCGACACTGATGGCCGAGGTGATGCGGTCTTCGAAGCCAAGGCGGATCAAACCGGCGGCGGCGAGGATGATCGCGTCATACTCACCGGCATCCAGCTTGGCCAAGCGCGTATTGACGTTGCCGCGCAGAAAGCGAATCTGCAGATCCGGACGGCGCGTCAACAGCTGGGCCTGACGGCGCAGGCTGGAGGTACCGACGATGCTGCCCAGGGGCAACTCGTCCAGTGAAGCGTAGGTATTGGAAACGAAAGCGTCGCGGGGGTCTTCACGCTCGCAGATGCAAAACAGGCCCAGACCTTCAGGGAAGTCCATGGGCACGTCTTTCATCGAGTGCACGGCGATGTCGGCTTCGTTCTCCAGCAGCGCGGTTTCCAGTTCTTTGACGAACAGGCCCTTGCCGCCGATCTTCGACAACGGTGAGTCGAGCAGCTTGTCGCCGCGACTGACCATGGGCACCAGGGACACCTTGAGGCCGGGGTGGGCCAGCTCAAGGCGAGCTTTGACGTATTCGGCCTGCCATAGGGCCAAGGCGCTTTTACGGGTGGCGATGCGGATTTCGCGAGGGGACATGGATCAATCCGTACTGAATAGATACGGCAGATAATAACAGCTCAGGCAAATACGCCTTGATTTGAATCAGCAAGTGCGGGGCCTCCCTGGCCTCGTCGCACCGGGATTAGGAATGCAGCCCCGCTACAGCCCTCGGGCTAAAGCTGCTGCATCATTTTGCGCACGCCGGCGACATGCCGACGACTGACAATCAAGGCATCGCCGTTGAGCCCTTTGAGGAACAACTGAAAGTGCCCCAGCGGCGTACGTTGCAGACGCTCGATACGCTCTCGGGCCACCAACGCATTGCGGTGGATACGCACGAAGCGATCGCCGAACTCATCTTCAAGGGCCTTGAGCGGTTCATCCAACAAGACTTCACCCGCTTCGTGACGCAGCGTGACGTACTTGTGATCGGCGATGAAGTAGACCACTTGATTCAGAGGGATCAACTCGATGCCTTTGCGGGTACGTGCACTGATATGGCTGCGGGGGCCGTTGCCACTTTGGGCGGCGGGCTGGGTCAACGCGGCGAGCTGGGCGCGGCTGGGGCGCTCGGCCTTTTTCAGGGCTTTGAGCAACGCTTCGGCCGTCGCCGGTTTGGTCACGAAGCTCACGCCACTGTCTTCCAGCGTCTGCGCGGGAAACTCGTCCTGAGCCGTACACAATACCAAGGCCGGTGGCGATTCGCGCTCACTCAGGCGGGCAGCAACCTGCAGACCATCCAGGCCCGGCATACGGATATCGAGCAACAGCACATCGGGCTTGAGGCTGTCGATCAGCGTCAACGCCTCCTCACCGGTGGTGGCGCTCGGTTCAAGAACGGTATAACCCTCGAGTTCACTGATTAAACGACTCAGTCGCTCGCGGGCTTGGGGTTCGTCATCAACGATCAGGACATTCATATTGCGCTGGATTCCTGCGTGAGTCTCGCACAAGGATAACGTAGACAGGTGCGGTGACTTGCGTCACAGCGATCCACGCTAAGACTCGTGCGAGCGGCAAAAAGTGCCCCGAAGGTGGCACCCATATTTACCCGGACCTGTTCATTAGCGCCCAAGACCCGCTGCCTTCGGGCATCGTCGTAGGGTTTGCTGATACACAATCCGAATACCCCCCTTGTTTAATGGTTAGTCTGGGCTCTGACCGCATTACCCGACTTTGGTGCATTCACACACTATCAGTCCAACTGTAGACGCTTGCCGAGACGACATTGCTCAATCGTCAAATATCGTTTCAATAAGTCTCTTTTTCCAGTCTCGTCCCGGACGCGATCGACGGCAAGGCACTTAGCCATCCTTTGCACAAATAAAAATGCCGACGACCCGCGCCACCGCCTCCGCGAGCAACCCTGTTATGATCGGCGCCACACTTCCACGCCTTTTTATTAAAGCAACTCACGAGCGAATCCATGAGCACCGACAAGACCAACCAGTCCTGGGGCGGCCGCTTCAGTGAACCCGTCGACGCCTTCGTCGCGCGCTTCACCGCCTCCGTCACCTTCGACCAGCGCCTGTACCGCCACGACATCATGGGCTCCATCGCCCACGCCACCATGCTGGCCAAGGTCGGCGTGCTGACCGAGGCCGAGCGCGACAGCATCATCGACGGCCTGACCACCATCCGCGGTGAGATCGAAGCCGGTACGTTCGACTGGCGCGTCGACCTGGAAGACGTGCACATGAATATCGAGGCCCGCCTCACCGATCGTATCGGTGTGGCTGGCAAGAAATTGCACACCGGACGCAGCCGTAACGACCAAGTCGCTACCGATATTCGCCTATGGCTGCGTGACGAAATCGACCTGATCCTGTCCGAAATCACCCGCCTGCAAAAAGGCCTGCTTGAGCAAGCCGAGCGTGAATCGGACACCATCATGCCCGGCTTCACCCATCTGCAGACCGCACAGCCCGTGACCTTCGGCCACCACCTGTTGGCCTGGTTCGAAATGCTCAGCCGCGACTACGAGCGCCTGGTGGACTGCCGCAAGCGCGCCAATCGCATGCCTTTGGGCAGCGCCGCGCTGGCCGGTACGACCTACCCGATCGACCGCGAATACACCGCGCAACTGCTGGGTTTCGACGCCGTGGGCGGCAACTCTCTGGATGGCGTTTCGGACCGTGACTTCGCCATCGAATTCTGCGCCGCCGCCAGCATCGCGATGATGCACTTGTCGCGGTTCTCCGAAGAGCTGGTGCTGTGGACCAGTGCACAATTCCAGTTCATCGATTTGCCGGACCGTTTCTGCACCGGCAGCTCGATCATGCCGCAAAAGAAAAACCCCGACGTGCCAGAGCTGGTACGTGGCAAGAGCGGCCGTGTATTCGGCGCGCTGATGGGCCTGCTGACCTTGATGAAGGGCCAGCCATTGGCCTACAACAAGGACAATCAGGAAGACAAGGAACCGCTGTTCGACGCCGCCGACACCTTGCGCGATTCATTGCGCGCGTTTGCCGACATGATCCCAGCGATCAAGCCCAAGCACGCCATCATGCGCGAAGCGGCTTTGCGCGGGTTCTCCACGGCGACTGACCTGGCGGACTACCTGGTGCGTCGTGGCCTGCCGTTCCGCGACTGCCACGAAATCGTCGGCCACGCCGTGAAATACGGCGTGGACACCGGCAAGGACCTGGCGGAAATGAGCCTGGAAGAACTGCGCCAGTTCAGCGATCAGATCGAGCAGGACGTGTTTGCCGTGCTGACCCTGGAAGGTTCGGTCAACGCCCGTAACCATGTGGGCGGCACCGCGCCGGCGCAGGTCAAGGCAGCGGTCGCGCGCGGCCAGGCCCTGCTCGCCAACCGCTGAGTACAGTAGTGGGAGGGGGTTGCCCCCTCCCACACTTGATCACTTTTTCGCCGCCACCATGGCCAGGAACGCCGGCATCGCGGCTTGCCTGTCCGCCTCCACTTTTTGCGCGTTGGGCATTGCGTTAAGGCGATCCAGCAACGCTTTGGCCGCCGGCAACTGCGCCAGCAAGTCCAGCCCGAACAACTTCTCGCCGACCCCGCAGGCCAGGTTCAAGCTGTACATGAAGTACAGATCCGCAATGGTGAAGCTCTCCCCCGCTACAAACGGCGCAAACTTGCCATGCCGCCCCAGCGAAGCGATGCCCAAGAGCAATTCCGCCTTGGATTTTTCCTTGATCGCCTCCGCAACCGCTACGCCAAAAAATGCTTCGCCAAAGCAGGCGCGCGCGGGCAGTTCGATATAGAGCTCGATTTCCCGGCACAAGGCCAACACCTGGGCGCGCTCGAACGGGTCGGCCGGGAGCAGTGACGGCCCTTCCTGGGTTTGTTCGATATATTCCAAGATCACGCTGGTTTCATTGATAAAGCCCTGCTTCACCTCCAGCACCGGCACCTTGCCGCGCGGGCTGACCGCCAGTACGTCAGGGGCCTGCCCGGCATAAAACAGTACTTCTTCGAAGGGCAGGCCCTTCTCCAGCAGCGCCAGTTTCACCATGTTGTAGTAGTTGCTGACCGAAAATCCGTAAAGCTTGAGCATCGCAAAGCCTCCAGGCCGTGTGCGGGGTTGGCTGCAAGCGTTATAGACGCCCGGTGGCCGCTTGACCAGCAGCATCACCTGCTTGAATGGGGGTAGACTGGCGCCCTTTCCTTGAGGAGCACCGCCATGAGCGAGCCCACTGATATCGACAATGACGAAGAAGCTTTTGCCGAACATATGCTGATCGGAGCGATCGAAAACCAGATCGAAAGTGACAACCCACCCGCCGCCAAGGCCACATTCAACAAGCTGACGTTGGTGGGCTATGAGCGGGAAGAAATTCTTAACCTGATGGCTCATGTGCTGGCTTTCGAAATTGGCGCCATGCTGTACGAGGGTCGCGCGTTCGATACCCAATGGTACGAAACAGCGCTACGCGCACTGCCCGAGCTGCCGCCGGAAAAGGAATAGCTCCGAGACGCAGCAACACGCTGGACAGTTCGGCAAAGTGAGTTCACCTTATGGCCTGCTAGCCTCTAATAAATTTAGAAAGTCTGGAGTCCTTATGTCGTATACCCCTGAGTTGGTTGCCGAACTGGAAATCCTTGCACTCTTCCCCTTGGACAGCACCCAGGAAGGCCTGAAAGTCCATCAGACCGCCGCGCCCAGCGCTATCGCCGCAGTCAAACGTCTCTTCGATAAAAAACTGATCGACCAGCCGGATGGGGGCTATCTGACCAGCCTTGGCCGCGATGCTGCCGAGCAAGCGCAAACCCTGCTGACCATCTTGACCACTGCCACGAACAAAGAAGCCGCCTGATTCCGGATGCCGCCCATGGAGTCCGCCGCCGCGGATTCCGAGGGCGTCGCCTGAGCGACTGTAAAATTCTGACGCCAAAAAACCATTTCCCTCTAAACCTCCTACGTTTCTGACTGTAAACTCCTACACGGCCGCCCACGCCGGGCTCTGCGAGCCAACGAGTTCGACATGACCCGCACCCATGAAATCCGCCCCGACTTGGACGAAGGCATCGACCGCAAGGTGCTTGCACAGTTGCGCGCGCGTTTCATGGCGCTCAATGAAGGCCGCATGGCCCGCGCCGTCGAGGGGCTGACACCTCGCCAGCAAAGCGTACTGACCCTGTTGCCGCTGTTCTTTCACGTCAATCACCCGCTCTTGCCCGGTTATGTCTCGGGCAGCACGCCGGCGGGGCTGTCGAATTTCGAGCCTACCCCCCAAGCACTGATCGAAGCCCAGCGCCTGACCCGCTCGTTCGCCTATAAACCGCGCCATGGCAACCCACCCCGACCGATCCATGGGCTGTTCCTGATGGGCAGCCTTGGCACGTTGGCCCAGGCCGACCAAAGCGACATGGATGTGTGGGTATGCCACGCGGCGGATCTGGGCGAAAACGAGCTGGCTGAACTGCGCAAAAAGTGCCAATTGCTGGAGGCCTGGGCCCAGAGCATGGGCGCCGAGGCGCACTTTTTTCTGATCGAACCGACGCGCTTCGTACTCGGCGAGCGCGACACCCAACTCAGCTCCGACGACTGCGGCACGACCCAGCACTATTTGCTGCTCGATGAATTCTATCGCACCGCCATCTGGCTGGCCGGGCGTACACCGATCTGGTGGCTGGTGCCGGTATATGAAGAAACCCGCTACGCCGAATTCACCCATACGCTGCTGTCCAAGCGCTTTATTCGCGCCGACGAAACCCTGGACCTTGGCCATCTGGCGCGCATCCCACCGGGCGAATTCATGGGCGCCGGGCTGTGGCAGTTGTTCAAAGGCATCGAGTCGCCGTACAAGTCGGTGCTCAAGCTGTTGCTGACCGAGGTCTACGCCAGCGAACACCCGCAGGTGCAATGCCTGAGCCTGCGCTTCAAACAGGCCGTGTACGCCAATCAAATGGACTTGGACGAGCTGGACCCCTACGTTGTGGTCTACCGCCATATCGAGGGCTACCTCAAGCAGCGTAACGAGCCGGAACGGCTGGAGCTGGTGCGGCGCAGTCTGTACCTGAAGGTCAACCGCAAGCTCAGCGCCGGGCAGCGCGCCAGCAGTTGGCAACACCTGTTGCTCGAACGCCTGGCCCAGGAGTGGGGTTGGGACCCGCGTCAACTGGCGTTACTGGATAGCCGAAGCCAGTGGAAGGTGCGCCAAGTGGCTTCCGAACGCCGCGCCCTGGTCAACGAGCTCAACCACAGCTACCGCTTCCTGACCCAATTCGCCCGCACCGAACAGACCGTCAGTTTGATCAACAAGCGCGACCTCAATGTGCTGGGCCGACGCCTGTACGCCGCGTTCGAGCGCAAAGCCGGCAAAGTCGAATTCATCAACCCGGGTATCGCCCCGGACTTGGCCGAAGACACCCTCACCCTGCTTCAATCGCCTAACCGCAAAGAGCCGGGCCAGCATCACTGGAGTTTATATAACGGCAATCTCACTGCTCTGGAGTGCGAACACTTCGCGCCGATCAAGCGCAGCCGCGATCTGCTGGAAATGCTCACCTGGTGCCATCGCAACGGCGTCATCGACAGCAGCACACGGCTGGCCCTGCACCCCGGTGTCAGCGACATGACCGAATTCGAGCTGTTCAATCTGTTGGGCAGCCTGCAACAGACCATCGCTCTGCCCCTGGCCAGCGTCGATGAGGAGCGCCTGCTGCGTTCGGCGGTGCCCGAGGAGGTGCTGTTGCTGATCAATGTCGGCGTCGACCCGCTCAAGCATCACCGCGAGCTGAACATTCTGATGACCACCGAGCGCACCGATTCCCTGAGTTACGCCGGGGTGCGCGATAACCTGGTGCTGACCCTCGACCAAGTGACCCTCAACAGCTGGAACGAGGTGATGGTCAGCCGCTACGACGGGCCCCATGCGTTGCTCGATTGCTTACGGGATTACCTCAACCAACTGCCACCGGACCATCTGCCGCGCCTGCGGGTGCGCTGCTTCTGTCACAACCGTGCGCAATTTATCGCGCAGCGTGTTGAGGAAGTCTTCGATACCGCGCAACACCTGCTGCTGGGTCAGTCCAACCATCGCTATCTGCTGCAAGTGCAGCAGCACTACCATGTGATGGAATTGATGCCCGGCCAGGCCACCCACGTTTCGTTGGCCACCCAGGACGCGCTGATCGCCTACCTCAGCGAAGAATTGGCCAGCTATAGCCCCCTGCACCTGGACGCCATGGCCCTGGAAGATCACGACCTGGCGCTCTTGCTGCCCATGGGCATGGCGGCCTGCGTGCAGGTGTTCTACCGGGTCAATGAAGATTTCGCCGAGTTGTACGTGCTCGATGAGTTCAACTCGCTCTGGCAACAGCGCTTGCCCTTCCATGATGAACAGAGCCTGTTGGTGCCGTTGCAGCGCTTTTTGCAATCGATCATTTATCGCCGCGATGCGCTGTCGCCGCTGGACCCGCAGCAACCGATGAGTGCCGTGCAAACGCTGTATTACCAGTTGTTGCCATCAGGCAGCGGCCGCGCCCGTGGCGTCGAACCTCGGCCAGCGCCTTTGACCCCGGCGAACAAACCGTTCTATGACGTGCAGGCGATTATCGGCAAGGCGGCACCGGGCCAAGTGAGCATCACCCTGTACTGCAATCAGCGGGAGTTTTCCGAGCTGGAATTCGGCGATCAACTCTTCACCGTGGTCGCCCAGGAAATTGTCGGGCAGCGCCGGGAACCCGAGCGCTACCGCTGCTACATCACCGACCTGGACCTGTCAGGCCTGCTCGGTGATGTACAAAGCCCAAGCAACCTGTATCTGCGCTATAAGGCCGAACTGGAACGGTCGCTCAACGAAGCGCTGAGCCAGATTTAGAGAGGAAAGGCGCCACCATCTTTTGGCTGGCCTTCGACACTGAGCAGTTCCAGTTTGAGGGTCTTGCCACCCGGAGCCGGCCAGTCGATATGCTGGCCCACCTGCAGGCCGAGCAGCGCGCTGCCGACAGGCGCCAGGATCGAGATCTTGCCGGCGTCGGCGTTGGCGTCTTTGGGGTAGACCAGAGTCAGGTGGTAGTCCTTACCGCTGCCTTGCTCGCGGCAATGCACGCTGGAATTCATGGTCACGACACCCGCAGGCACTTCATCGTGGCCGACCACATCTTCGGCGCGGTCGAGTTCGGCTTGCAACGCTTCGACGCCGGGAGACTCGTCGCCCAAGCGATCGATCAGTTGCTCCAGACGCTGCACGTCAAGGCGGGTGAGGATGATGGACGGTGCGGTGGTCATGATTCAGGCAGACTCCTTTTTTCTGCACAAAAAAGCAAAACCCCGCCAGAAAAAGGCGGGGTTCTCACGGGCCTCGATGAGTTGAGGCGTAGCCGGACACTAACACAGCGTCACAAATAAACAAGACGGCCTCAGGCGCGGGCCCTGCGCTGCTCGGCTTCGGCGCGGATCACCCGACGCCGATCATCGTCGGCGGAGCGCCATTCGCGAATGTCTTCGACATGCCGGAAGCAGCCAAGGCAGACTTTGTGCTCATCCAGACGACACAAACTGATACAAGGTGACGGCACCGCCGGGCTGACATTGCTGAACAACGGCTTGGGCGGGCGTACGGGTGCAGGCTGGGTCACGGTCAGATCTCGTCGAAGTCCAGCTCGGCGCCGGTATATTCCTCGACCAGGCGCGCGAGCATTTCGCCCAACAACTCTTCACTCTTGTCGCACTGCCATTTGCCGCTTTCTTCGTCGTAATCGAAGTGAACGCCACCAGAGCGAGCGGCCAGCCACAACTGACGCAGCGGTTCCTGGCGACTGAAGATCAGCTGCTGACCACTCTCGAATTTGACGGTCAGCACGCCTGCCGAGTTTTCCAGGTCCACGTCCAGGCCGCTGTCATCAAAAATATCCTCCAGCGCCTGCTGGGTCGCATCCACCAAGTCGTGAAAACGGGCTTCGGTCAAACTCATTGTGGCAACCTCGAAAGTGTCTGGTTCTGCTCAAGCGCCGCACGATACGGGCGAGCTTCGCCGATTGCAAAGGATACCGATTTCATTACCAATCTCGGTATGAAATATCCCAAGCCAGCGTAGTCTGCTTCGCGCTTAAGACGGCAAACCCCCGCCGGACGGGTATTCCAGCGCATAGGCAAGCTGGCGGGTGGTGGGTATACTCGGGCGCAATTAATGCATATTCAAGGATTTCGCCATGAAGCGCCTGATCTCTTCCCTTGCTGCGCTCGTCGCGGTCGCTTGCCTCGTTAGTGCCTGTGGTCAAAAAGGCCCACTGTACCTGCCCGATGACAGCAAAGACCCGAACGAACAGGCGCAATCGTCGCAAAAGCCAGCAAAAGCGCATAAGCACGACACCTTCGAATAAGGGAACCCCATGGACGCTTTTAACTACCGGGACGGCGAGCTGTTCGCGGAAGGCGTGGCGCTGTCCGCGATTGCCGAACGCTTTGGCACCCCGACGTACGTGTACTCCCGTGCGCACATCGAAGCGCAATACCGCTCGTTTACCGATTCGTTGAATGGCGTGCCGCACCTGGTGTGCTACGCGGTCAAGGCCAACTCGAACCTGGGTGTGCTCAATGTCCTGGCGCGCCTGGGCGCCGGTTTCGACATTGTGTCCCGTGGCGAGCTGGAACGTGTTTTGGCCGCCGGCGGCCAGGCCGACAAAATCGTGTTCTCCGGCGTCGGCAAGAGCCGCGAAGATATGCGCCGCGCACTGGAAGTCGGCGTGCATTGCTTTAACGTCGAGTCCAGCGAAGAGCTGGAGCGCCTCCAGGTGGTGGCCGCCGAGATGGGTGTTCGTGCGCCGATCTCCCTGCGCGTCAACCCGGATGTCGATGCCGGCACCCACCCGTACATTTCCACCGGTCTCAAAGAGAACAAGTTCGGCATCGCAATTGCCGACGCCGAGGACGTGTACATCCGCGCCGCCCAACTGCCGAACCTGGAAGTGCTGGGTGTCGACTGCCATATCGGCTCGCAATTGACCACGCTGCCACCGTTCCTGGATGCGCTCGACCGCCTGCTGGCACTGATCGACCGCCTGGGCGACTGTGGCATTTACCTGCGCCACATCGATCTGGGCGGTGGCGTCGGCGTGCGTTATCGCGATGAAGAGCCGCCGCTGATTGCCGATTACATCCAGGCCGTGCGCGAGCGCATCGAGGGCCGCGATCTGGCGCTGATGTTCGAACCGGGCCGCTATATCGTCGCTAACGCGGGCGTACTGCTGACCCAGGTCGAGTACCTCAAGCACACCGAGCATAAGGATTTCGCCATCGTCGACGCGGCGATGAACGATCTGATCCGCCCGGCGCTGTACCAGGCCTGGATGAATGTCACCGCCGTAACGCCGCGCAACAGTGAAGCGCGCGCCTATGACATCGTCGGCCCGATCTGCGAGACCGGTGACTTCCTGGCCAAGGATCGTCAGCTCGCCCTGGAAGAAGGCGATCTGCTGGCCGTGCATTCGGCCGGTGCCTACGGGTTTGTCATGAGTTCCAACTACAACACCCGCGGCCGTACCGCCGAGGTGCTGGTGGACGGTGATCAAGCGTTTGAAGTGCGTCGCCGCGAGACGGTAGCCGAGTTGTATGCTGGCGAAAGCCTGCTGCCGGAGTAAGCCATGCTGCTGCGTTTTACCAAGATGCACGGGCTGGGCAATGATTTCATGGTTCTCGACCTGGTCAGCCAGCACGCGCATATCCTGCCCAAGCACGCCAAACAGTGGGGCGACCGGCATACCGGCGTCGGCTTCGACCAGTTACTGATCGTTGAGGCGCCCACTAACCCGGAGGTGGATTTCCGTTACCGGATCTTCAACTCCGACGGTTCCGAAGTGGAACAGTGCGGCAACGGTGCGCGCTGCTTTGCGCGCTTCGTGCTGGACAAACGCCTGACCGCCAAGCGCCAGATTCGCGTCGAGACCAAGAGCGGCGTGATCGAGCTGGATATCCGCAACGACGGCCAGATCAGCGTCAACATGGGCGCGCCACGTCTGGTGCCGGCGGATATTCCGTTCCAGGCCAGCGAGCAGGCGACCAGTTATGCCGTAGAGGTCGACGGCAAAGTGGTCGACCTGGCGGCCGTGTCCATGGGCAACCCCCACGCCGTGCTGCGCGTCACCGATATCAATAACGCCCCCGTGCATGAACTGGGGCCGAAAATCGAAAACCACCCGCGCTTTCCGGCGCGGGTCAATGTGGGCTTTTTGCAGGTGATCGACCGTCACCGCGCGCAATTGCGCGTGTGGGAACGGGGCGCCGGCGAAACCCAGGCCTGCGGCACCGGCGCCTGCGCCGCTGCCGTCGCCGCGATCAGCCAGGGGTGGATGGATTCGCCGCTGCTGATCGACCTGCCCGGTGGGCGCTTGTCCATCGAATGGGCGGGCCCGGGCCACCCGGTGATGATGACCGGGCCGGCCACGCGCGTATACGAAGGACAGGTCCGTCTATGAGTGAGCCAATCCAATGACCGATAAGCCTCAAGTACCCGCACAAGCATCCCCGAGCGAAACTCTGGAGGCCGCTGCCGTCGCGGCGTACCTTGAGGCTCATCCGGATTTCTTCGTCGAACATGACGAACTGCTGCCGGCCTTGCGCATCCCCCACCAGCGCGGCGATACCGTGTCGTTGGTGGAACGTCAGATGAAGATCCTGCGCGAGCGCAATATCGAAATGCGCCATCGGCTCTCGCACCTGATGGACGTGGCCCGCGACAACGATCGCCTGTTCGACAAAACCCGCCGCCTGATACTGACCCTGCTGGACGCCACCAGCCTGGAAGAAACGGTGATGGCCGTGGAAGACAGCCTGCGCCAGGACTTCCAGGTGCCTTTTGTCAGCCTCATTCTGTTCAGCGACAACCCGATGCCGGTGGGCCGATGGGTCAGTGGCAGCGAAGCTCAAACCGCAATCGGCGGGCTGCTGTGCGAAGGCAAGACCGTCAGCGGCACCTTGCGCGAACATGAACTGGACTTCCTGTTCGGCGCCGAACAGCGCAAACAGATCGGCTCCACCGCCGTGGTCGCCCTCAGCCATCAAGGCCTGCATGGCGTATTGGCAATTGGCAGCCGCGACCCTGCGCACTACAAAAGCTCGGTGGGCACACTGTTCCTGACCTATATCGCCGAAGTGCTCGGCCGCGTCCTGCCGCGCTTCACCACTTCCCTGCGCGCGGTGCGCTAGTTATGGAACGGCAACTGGACGCTTACTGCGCGCACCTGCGCAACGAGCGCCAGGTGTCACCCCACACGCTGGAAGCCTACCGGCGGGACTTGAACAAGGTTCTGGCCTACTGCGAAAAGCAGCAGATCGGCAGCTGGAAGGCGCTGGATATCCAAAGCCTGCGCAGTTTGATCGCACGCCTGCATCAGCAGGGGCAATCCTCGCACAGCCTGTCTCGTCTACTGTCGGCGGTGCGCGGGCTCTATCACTACCTCAATCGCGAAGGCCTGTGCGACCACGACCCGGCCAATGGCCTGTCACCACCCAAGGGCGAACGGCGCCTGCCCAAGACCTTGGATACCGATCGCGCCCTGCAATTGCTGGAAGGCGCGGTAGAGGATGACTTCCTCGCCCACCGCGACCAGGCAATCCTTGAGCTGTTCTATTCCTCAGGCCTGCGCCTGTCGGAGCTGACCAGCTTGAATCTCGACCAACTGGACCTGGCGGACGGCTTAGTGCAAGTGCTCGGTAAAGGCAGCAAGACCCGCGTACTGCCCGTGGGCAGCAAGGCCCGCGAAGCGTTGCAGCATTGGTTGGCGCTGCGGGCGTTGGCTAACCCGGCGGACGACGCAGTCTTCATCAGCCAGAAGGGCCGACGCCTCGGGCCACGGGCGATTCAGGTCCGGGTCAAGGCCGCGGGCGAGCGCGAATTGGGGCAAAACCTGCACCCGCATATGCTGCGGCACTCCTTTGCCGGTCATCTGCTGGAATCGTCCCAAGACCTGCGCGCCGTACAGGAACTGCTCGGGCACTCCGATATCAAGACCACACAGATCTACACCCACCTGGATTTTCAACACCTGGCAACGGTGTACGACAGCGCCCATCCAAGGGCCAAACGCATCAAGGGCGGCGACTCATGACTATCAAGCTGATCACTTTCGACCTGGACGACACGCTCTGGGACAACGTACCGGTCATCATCAGCGCCGAAGCGTCGATGCGCGAATGGCTGGCGACCCACGCGTCCAAAGTCGGAGACCTGCCTCTGGAGCATTTCGCCAGATTGCGCCAACAGGTGCTGGAACGTCACCCGGAACTCAAGCACCGCATCAGCCTGTTGCGCCATCGGGTACTGACGCACGCATTCGAAGAGGCTGGTTATCCACAGCCCGAGGCCACCGAAATGGCGGATGTGTGCTTTGAAGCGTTCATCCATGCACGTCATCAACTGACGGTCTTCCCCGAAGCCGAACCCATGCTGCAGGCGCTACGTCGCCAATACCTGCTGGGGGTCATCACCAACGGTAACGCTGACGTACAGCGGGTCGGCCTGGCGGACTACTTTCACTTCGCCCTGCGGGCCGAGGATGTCGGCATTGCCAAACCGGATGCACGGTTGTTTCAGGAAGCCTTGCAGCGTGGCGGCGTGAATGCGGACGCGGCAGTGCATGTGGGTGATCATCCAGGGGACGACATTGCCGGCGCACAGCAGGCGGGGCTGCGTGCGGTGTGGTTCAACCCGACGGGCAAGGCTTGGGAGGCGGATAAGCGCCCGGATGCGGAGATTCGCAGCCTGACGGAGTTGCCGGAACTGCTCCGCAGCTGGCAATAATCCTGGAAATCCAGCGGTGGGAGAAGGCTTGCCTCCGATTACAATAGGTCAGCCAGCAATTGAGGGACTGATCCCCTGCTATCGGGGGTAACCCCTCCCACATTTGAATCGCATAAGACTCAAAAACATCAGGCATGAAAAAGCCCGCAGCGACGGCGGGCTTTTTCTTACAAGCGGGTGGCTGACTTCAGATAGGTCGGCTGCCGTACTTGTTATCCGGCTTCTTGGGCGGATCGGCTACCACGTTGGGCTCGACTTCGACCACTTTGCCGCCTTTAGCGAGGAACTCTTCCATCGCGCGGGCCAGGGCATCACGCTCTTTGTTCTTGGCTTCAACGCTCGGCAACTCATCGACCGAAACCGCGGCCTTGGCTTTGCCTTTGGCTTTAGGAGCTGCGTCATCGCCGACACTGTCATCGGCCTCGCCAGTAACGTCGTCGTCAACAGCTGCCGCGTCGAGACTATCATCAGCCTCGTCGTCGTCACCTACTTCAAGTTCGTCGTTTTCCAGATCATCGTCGCTCATGTTCTACCTCATGACTTGCGAAAAGCAGATTAGTTATAGCCCAGCTTGATCCTCTGTCGAGGCGGCTGGAAAAAAATCAACGTCCACCGGTTAACCAGTGGCCTATGCCCCATCACCATGCAAAGTGGCGAGGACTTTACGAGCACCGCCATGATCACGGTGCTCGCCCAGATAAACACCTTGCCATGTCCCCATCGCCAAGCGGCCGGCCTTCACCGGCAAACTCAGCTGGCAGCCCAGGAGACTGGCCTTGAAGTGCGCCGGCAGATCGTCCGGACCTTCGTCGTTGTGTTCGAACCCTGCACGGCCTTGTGGTACCAGCGAGTTGAAAAAACGTTCGAAGTCACGGCGAACCGCCGGGTCGGCGTTCTCGTTGATAGTCAACGAAGCCGAAGTGTGCTGCAGCCACAGGTGCAACAGTCCTACACGACATGCCTTCAATTCAGGCAAGCCGGCAAGCAATTCGTCGGTCACCAGGTGAAAGCCCCGGGGCCTGGCCCGCAGGGTAATCAGGGTCTGTTGCCACATACAGTTCTCCGCCCATCGGCGCGCATTCTAGCGCGCTCTGGGAAAAAACAAAGTGTCGAATACGCCTACATGCCTGTAAGACATTCGCACGCTGAAAAATGCCGTGTGCGCCCCATCACAATCACTGCACAAAAATGGCCTGGCGCCCTATGACTGACAAACGCCAGACAAAAAAATGCCCGGCAAGCCGGGCATCTTTTTTTCGCGTACTTACAAGTTGTAGCCACGCTCGTTGTGTTGCGCCAGATCGAGGCCAACCGCCTCTTCCTCTTCGGTGACACGCAGGCCCATGACCATGTCCAGCACCTTGAGGATGACGTAGGTGACGATCGCCGTGTAGATCACGGTGAAGCCCACACCTTTGCACTGGATCCAGACCTGTGCCGCTACGTCCGTCACGGTGCCGAAGCCGCCCAGCGCAGGGGCTGCGAACACACCGGTGAGGATCGCACCGACGATACCGCCGATACCGTGCACACCGAAGGCGTCCAGGGAGTCGTCATAGCCCAGCTTGCGCTTGAGGCTGGTGGCGCAGAAGAAGCAGATCACACCGGCCACCAGGCCAATCACCAGGGCGCCCATCGGGCCTACGGTGCCGGCAGCTGGCGTAACGGCAACCAGGCCAGCGACCACGCCCGAAGCGATGCCCAGTGCGCTTGGCTTACCGTGGGTAATCCACTCGGCGAACATCCAGCCCAGCGCCGCAGCAGCGGTGGCGATCTGAGTCACCAGCATCGCCATGCCGGCGGTGCCATTGGCGGCCGCCGCGGAACCGGCGTTGAAACCAAACCAGCCGATCCACAGCATGGCCGCGCCGATCAGGGTGTAACCCAGGTTGTGCGGCGCCATCGGCGTGGTCGGGTAGCCTTTACGCTTGCCGAGCACGATGCACGCCACCAGGCCCGCGACACCGGCGTTGATGTGCACCACGGTGCCGCCGGCGAAGTCCAGCACGCCCCAGTCCCACAACAGGCCGCCGTTGCCGCTCCACACCATGTGTGCGATCGGTGCATAGACCAGGGTGAACCAGATGGCCATGAAAATCAGCATGGCGGAGAACTTCATGCGCTCGGCAAAGGCGCCGACGATGAGTGCCGGAGTGATGATCGCGAAGGTCATCTGGAAAGTGATGAACACCGCTTCGGGGAACAACGCCGCCGGCCCGGTGATGCTGGCCGGGGTGACACCCGCCAGGAACGCCTTGCCCATGCCGCCGAAGAAGGAATTGAAGTTGACCACGCCCTGTTCCATACCAGTGGTATCGAACGCGATGCTGTAGCCGTAAATAACCCACAGGATGCTGATCAGGCCCGTGATGGCAAAGCACTGCATCATCACCGACAGAATATTTTTGGAGCGAACCATGCCGCCGTAGAACAGCGCCAGGCCAGGGATGGTCATGAACAGCACCAGCGCAGTGGATGTCAGCATCCACGCGGTGTCGCCGGAGTTGAGGACTGGAGCAGCCACTTCGTCTGCCGCCATGGCCAGGCTTGGCATTACGATGGACAACAGGGCTCCGAGCCCTGCGAATTTACGCAGAGTCATATTGTTTTCTCCTGGGGCGTTGGGGTTTGGCGGCTTAGATTGCGTCGGTATCGGTTTCGCCGGTACGGATGCGAATAGCCTGTTCCAGATTGACCACGAAGATCTTGCCGTCACCGATCTTGCCGGTGTTGGCGGCCTTGGTTATCGCCTCGATAACCCGGTCAAGATCCTTGTCGTCAATGGCGACATCAATCTTCACCTTCGGCAGGAAATCCACTACGTATTCCGCGCCGCGATACAGCTCGGTGTGACCCTTCTGCCGACCGAAGCCTTTGACCTCAGTAACGGTAATGCCCTGCACGCCGATCTCGGACAACGACTCGCGTACATCGTCCAACTTGAACGGCTTGATGATGGCAGTGACTAGCTTCATGAAAACTCTCTCCCGAATTGGTGGACTTGCCCCAGGAAAACAAACCCGTCTCAAGTCTAAGCGCAGTGCCTGGCTTTGTAACGCGTCGTCGCCTCGGCTATGCCGTTGCGGCGCCAGCTAACCACTGGTGACAAACCTGTACCCCTGATCCATCGGCGCACTGCATTCGTCACAGCGACTGCATCAGTGCATGGGTCATGATCGTCTAAGCAGAAACCTTGCCAGCTCCGTAAAAACCACTGAAATCAATCCTTTGCCCACTTATGTCCACCTGCGGGTCGTTTTGGTGAGCGTAATGCGCACAAAAACGGTGCGTGGCCCGCCGCCCCTCTGCGCGAAAAGCGTGCGCTCAAGGCCGTGAAAAAGACTATAGACGGTGCGTGATACACTGCCCGCCAACAGTTTTTCCGGAATATTTCCCATGCTCGCGCCCAAAGATTTCCTCGACGCCCTGAGCGGCCACGCCTCTCGCCTGTTCAGCGGAGAAACTCCATTGCCCCGCAATGAAATCGAAAGCCAGTTCAAGGCCTTGCTGCAAAGCGGTTTCAGCAAGCTCGACCTGGTCAGCCGTGAAGAATTCGACAGCCAGATGGTCGTGCTGGCCCGCACGCGTGCGCGGCTGGAGAGCCTGGAGGCGAAGGTGGCGGAGTTGGAAGCGCGGCTGACGCCTGATCAGAAATAGCCCATACCTCTGTTGAGACGAGCCTGTTCGCGCAGATCTTCGCGAACAGGCTCACGCTCCACCTACCCAAGATACGTTCAGTAAAACCTCCCCGCCCCGCTCTTACCCACCTCGTCTACCCTTGAAAAACCGCAGGAAGCGGCCCTCACTTTTCAAGGAACGAGCATGTCCCTCGCCATCGTCCACAGCCGCGCCCAGATCGGCGTCGAAGCGCCCGCCGTCACCGTCGAAGTGCATATGGCCAACGGCCTGCCGTCCCTGACGCTGGTGGGGCTGCCCGAAACCGCAGTCAAGGAAAGCAAAGACCGCGTGCGCAGCGCCATTCTCAACTCCGCGCTGCAATACCCTGCCCGTCGCATCACCCTCAATCTCGCGCCCGCTGACCTGCCTAAGGACGGCGGTCGTTTTGACCTGGCGATTGCCTTGGGCATCCTGGCGGCGAGCGTGCAAGTGCCGGCGCTGATGCTCGATGACGTGGAGTGCCTGGGCGAACTGGCCCTGTCCGGCGAGGTACGCGCGGTGAAAGGTGTACTGCCGGCGGCACTGGCCGCACGCAAGGCGGGACGCACGGTGATAGTTCCGCGTGCGAACGCCGAAGAAGCCTGCCTGGCATCGGGGTTGAAGGTGATTGCGGTGGATCACTTGCTGCAGGTGGTGGCGCACTTGAATGGCCAGGTGCCGATCGAGCCATACAGGTCCGATGGCTTGCTGTATCTGAACAAGCCCTATCCGGACTTGAGTGAAGTGCAGGGCCAATTGGCGGCCAAGCGCGCGCTGCTGCTTGCTGCGGCTGGCGCACATAACCTGCTGTTCAGCGGCCCGCCCGGCACCGGCAAAACCTTGCTCGCCAGCCGCTTGCCCGGTCTGCTGCCGCCCTTGACCGAACACGAAGCCCTGGAAGTCGCGGCCATCCAGTCGGTGGTCAGCCTGGCACCTCTGAGCCATTGGCCCCATCGGCCGTTTCGCCAACCCCACCACTCCGCGTCCGGGCCGGCCTTGGTGGGCGGTGGCTCGAAACCCCAGCCGGGGGAAATCACCCTGGCCCATCACGGTGTGCTGTTTCTGGATGAATTACCGGAATTCGATCGCAAGGTGCTGGAGGTACTGCGCGAGCCGCTGGAGTCAGGGCATATCGTGATTTCCCGCGCGCGCGACCGGGTAAGTTTCCCGGCGCGCTTCCAACTAGTGGCCGCAATGAACCCCTGCCCCTGCGGTTATCTGGGTGACACCACCGGGCGCTGTCGCTGTACGCCGGAGCAGATCCAGCGCTATCGCAACAAACTGTCCGGGCCGTTACTGGACCGGATCGACTTGCACCTGACGGTTGCACGGGAAACCACGGCGCTGAACCCGGCACTGGCAGCCGGGGATAACACAGCAACGGCGGCCGCACAGGTTGCCAACGCGCGGGAGCAGCAGGAAAAACGCCAGGGCTGTGCCAATGCGTTTCTGGACCTGCCGGGGTTGCGCGAGCATTGCAGGCTGGCGAAGGCCGACGAGAGCTGGCTGGAGAGCGCCTGCGAGCGGCTGACACTCTCCTTGCGCGCGGCTCACCGCTTACTCAAGGTGGCCCGCACGTTAGCTGATCTGGAGCAGGAGGCTACGATCACTCGCGAGCATCTGAAGGAGGCGCTGCAATACCGCCCGGCGGCTATCATGTGAGCATCCCTCCCTGATCAACAGCGCTTCAGCGGAAGCGATCCACCTCATGCCGCAAGCCCGACGCCAGTGTCTCCAACTCCTTGGCGGTGATCGCCAGGTTCGAGACGACTTCGCGCTGTTCGCTGTTGGCCAGCGCAATGCTCTGCAGGTTGCTGCTAAGCAAAGTCGCGGTGCTGCTCTGTTCCTGGGTAGCCGTGGTAATCGCAGCGAACTGCTGACCGGCCGAGCGGCTTTGTTCGTCGATCCGCGCCAGGGCCGACGCCACGTCGGCGTTGCGCGACAAGCCTTCCTGCATCAGAACCTTGCCTTGCTCCATGGTGCTGATGGCGTTGCCGGTTTCTTTCTGAATGCTTTGGATCATCCCGGAAATTTCATCGGTGGCTTCACGTGTACGCGAGGCCAGATTGCGCACTTCATCCGCCACTACAGCGAAACCACGGCCTTGCTCACCGGCCCGCGCAGCCTCAATGGCGGCGTTGAGCGCCAGCAGGTTGGTCTGTTCGGCAATGGCGGTGATCACACCGACGATGCCGCCGATCTCCTGGGAACGCTGACCCAACGTGTTGATCACCGTTGCGGTGCTGTTCAGTGCCGTAGCGATATGCTCCAGGGACGACGAGGCTTCCTGCATCGAGTTGCGTCCGATCCGGGTCTGTTGGGCGTTCTCTTGAGCCAGACGTTCGGTGTTGCCCATGTTGTCGGCGATGTTCAGCGATGTGGCGCTGAACTCTTCCACCGCGCCGGCCATGCTAGTGATTTCACCGGACTGCTGCTCCATGCCCTCATAGGCGCCCCCGGACAACCCGGACAGCGCCTGAGCGCGACCGTTGACCTCTTCGGCCGCCTTGCGGATATGCGACACCATGGTCGACAGCGCTTCCCCCATCTGGTTGAAGGCCCGCGCCAGTTGGCCGATCTCGTCATGGCTGGAGACGTTCAGGCGAGCACTCAAATCCCCAGCGCCCAGGGCTTCGGCCTGACGCACCAAATCGCCCAACGGCGCCAGTTTGCTGCGCAACAACCATACCGTCGCACCCACCGCCAGCAACATCGCCAACACACTGCCGATCACCAGACGCAGGCCGACGGCCCAGGTGACCGCGCGGATTTCCGCCTTTGGCATGCTGGCGACCACTGCCCACGGGCCGCCGTCGAACGGTACCGATACGCTGTAGAAGTCTTCGCTCTTATCGCTCCAGAAACGTCCCTTGCCTGGGGTTTTGGCCAGATCCAGCATCACCGGCACCGCTTGCTCCGGGGCCTGCACACCCGCCGGCGACACCAGCCAGTGTTTCTGTTCATCCAGCAAGGCCAGTGAACCGGTCTGGCCGATGCGGAAGCGTTTGAGGTTCTCGAACTGGGCGTTCTGCGCATCGGTGTAGTCGAAACCGATAAACAGCACCGCGATAACTTTGCCGCTGGCGTCACGCACCGGGCTGTACTGAGTCATATAGGAGCGATCGAACAACACCGCCCGACCAATATAGGGCTGCCCGCTGAACACCCGCGCATACGCCGGGCTCTGGCGGTCCAGCACAGTACCGATGGCGCGGCTGCCGTCCTGCTTGGTCAGGGAGGTGCTGACCCGGATAAAGTCGTCGCCACTGCGCACGAACACCGTGGCTACGCCGCCGGACATCTGCTTGAACACATCCACTTCGGTGAAGTTGTTGTTCAGCACCTCGCTGCCCAGATACAGGCTCGGGGTCTGCACACCGGCGACCGCGATGGGCTGGTCCGCGCGCACGCTCAAGCCCGCGCTGAAGCGCTTCTCGAACAGCCCCGTCAGGCGCTGAGTGCTTTCACGCAGCGTGCTATGGAACGTATTCAGCTGGTCGGCGAGCAGGCGCGCCTCGCTGGCCAAATGTTCCTCGCGGGTGTCGAGGTTGGCGGCATCCAGGGAACGCAGGGCAAAAACAGTACTGCCGCCAATGGCGACAGCCAGGATCACGGCAAGGGCCATACCGAGTTGGGAGGCAATCCGGGCACGAGGTTGAGACATGACAGCTCCTGGCCGAGGCCAGGATCATCCTGATCTCATAGCGCTGCTCGGCAAATTATCTAAGTGGGCAAACGTTGGTGCACGATGGTTCCAACACACCTACTTCGGCGGGTGATTGCAATACTTGAGCGAATCGCAGGGGTATCGCGCAAACGGTTGCGCACCAGCGTTATAAGCACTTCAATCGAAGCGTTCCACCGCAGGCAACACCATCGCTTGCACTTCGCTCTGCAGGAAATCCGCGAGGCGTCGCAGGCGCTCGCCACCCGGACGGGTTTTCGGCCAGACCAGATAATAGTGCTCGCCACTGGCCACAGCGCTGGGCCATGGCAGGCTCAGCCTCCCCTGAGCCACGTCTTCGGCCACCATCAGCAGGTCGCCCATGGACACGCCGTACCCCCGCGCCGCCGCGATCATGCCTAGTTCCAGGGTATCGAAGACTTGCCCCCCCTTGAGCGACACTTGGGACGACAGCCCCATGCGCTCCAGCCAGTAGCGCCAATCGCGCCGATCCGGCGTCGGGTGCAGCAACTCAGCCTTGGCCAGTCGCGCCGCGTCCCAGGGGCCGTCGTCGAGCAGGTTGGGGGCGCCGACGGGAATCAGCATCTCGGGAAACAGGCGACACGCCTCCCAATCCGTGGGGAAATGGCCATTGCTGAGTAGGACGGCACAGTCGAACGGCTCGTGGTTGAAGTCCACTTCGTCAACGCTCATCCACGCGCTGGTCAGTTGCACCTCATTGCCCGGCTGCAAATGCCGAAAACGACTGAGCCGCGCCAGCAGCCAACGCATGGTCAGGGTGGAGGGGGCCTTCATGCGCAGGATGTCGTCCTCGCTATTGAGGGTGTGGCAGGCCCGCTCCAACGCGGCGAACCCCTCGCGCACGCCGGGCAACAGCAGCCGTGCGGCCTCGGTAAGTTGCAGGTGGCGACCGCTACGCTGGAACAGGCGACAGGCGAAATGCTCTTCGAGGGTGCGGATATGCCGGCTCACCGCACTTTGGGTGATGGACAGTTCTTCGGCGGCGCGAGTGAAAGAGTTGTGCCGGGAAGCGGCCTCAAAGGCACGCAGGGCATAAAGCGGTGGAAGACGACGAGACATTGGGAAAGCTCCGACAACTCAATACGAGAACCCTACCAGACTCGATAGGAGCATGAGTTTTAATCATGCGAACGATCGCATTTATCCCTTTGTGCAATGGGCTGAGAGCGCCGAGAATCAACCCTCCCCCAATTCTATGACTTTCAGAGCGTGATGATTATGCAGCATCCGGCACGTACCGAACTCTGGGCCATTCTGCGGCTTTCCGGGCCGCTGATCGCCTCGCAGTTGGCCCACATGCTCATGGTGCTGACCGACACTTTGATGATGGCGCGCCTGAGTCCCGAAGCCTTGGCCGGCGGTGGCCTGGGCGCGGCGAGCTATTCGTTCGTGTCGATCTTCTGCATCGGCGTGATCGCCGCCGTGGGTACGCTGGTGGCCATCCGTCATGGCGCGGGCGACATCGAAGGCGCCACGCGTCTGACCCAGGCAGGGCTTTGGCTCGCTTGGTTGATGGCCCTGGCGGCCGGCCTGCTGCTATGGAACCTCAAACCGGTGTTACTGCTGTTCGGCCAGACCGAAACCAACGTGCAGTCGGCGGGGCAATTTCTGACGATCCTGCCGTTCGCCCTGCCTGGCTACCTGAGCTTCATGGCCCTGCGTGGCTTCACCAGCGCCATAGGTAAAGCCACGCCGGTGATGGTGATCAGCCTCGGCGGCACGGTGCTCAACTACCTGCTCAACCACGCACTGATCGAAGGTATGTTCGGCCTGCCGAAACTCGGCCTGATGGGCATTGGCCTGGTCACGGCGATCGTCGCCAATGGCATGGCGCTGACGTTGATGTGGTACATCCGCAGCAATCGTGCGTATGCCGCCTACCCGCTGAGCAGCGGCCTGCTGCGCCTCAATACCCACTATCTGCGCGAACTGTGGCGGCTGGGGCTGCCGATTGGCGGCACCTATGCGGTGGAAGTCGGGCTGTTTGCCTTCGCGGCGCTGTGCATGGGCACCATGGGCAGCACGCAACTGGCTGCGCATCAGATCGCTCTGCAGATCGTCTCGGTGGCGTTCATGGTGCCGGCGGGGATGTCCTACGCAGTGACCATGCGCATCGGCCAGCACTACGGCGCCGGGCAGTTGCTGCGGGCCCGTCTGGCAGGACGCGTCGGAATCGGTTTCGGCGCCTTGGTGATGTTGGGGTTTGCCGCCGTGCTGTGGCTGTATTCCGACCCGCTGATCGGACTGTTCCTCGACCATAACGACCCGGCGTTCCATGACGTCATCGTCCTGGCCGTCAGCCTGTTGGCCGTGGCGGCCTGGTTCGAACTGTTCGATGGCGTGCAAACCATCGCCATGGGCTGCATTCGTGGGCTCAAGGACGCCAAAACCACCTTCCTGGTCGGTTTGGGTTGCTACTGGCTGATCGGTGCGCCGTCGGCCTGGCTGATGGCGTTCACCCTGGGTTGGGGCCCCACCGGTGTATGGTGGGGATTGGCACTGGGGCTGGCCTGCGCGGCAGTGAGCCTGACCTGGGCGTTTGAAGCGAAGATCAAACGCATGATTCACCAGGAACCTGCGGACCAAGTAGCGTTTCAGACTGCGCAAACGGACTAGAAGCCTATTGCGTTGCTTCGCCGCGCTAGTTGGCCGCGCCCGGCATGGCTTGCCGGCCATTGCCGATAGTCAGGTAATCCACCAGCTCAGGCAATGGCAACGGCTTGCTGATCAGGTAACCCTGGGCCTGGTCGCAACCGAACAAACGCAACAGCGCCAATTGCTCTGGGGTTTCGACGCCTTCGGCCACCACTTCCAGGTTGAGGTTGTGAGCCAGATTGATCATGGCGTGCACCAACTTGCGGTTCTCTTCGCGCTCCTCCATGCCGCCCACGAAGCTCTTATCGATTTTCAGCAGGGCAATCGGCAGGCTGTTGAGGTGCACGAACGATGAGAAACCGGTACCAAAGTCATCCAGGGAAAACCGCACGCCCAGGCGACCAAGGGCATCCATGGTTTGTTTGACCAAGTCACTGCGGCGCATCACGGCGGTTTCGGTCAGTTCGAACTCCAACCATTGCGCCTCCACCCCACGCTCAGCAATCAGGCGGCTGAGGGTAGAGAGCAATTGGCTGTCCTGAAACTGACGGAACGACAGGTTGACCGCCATGTGCAGCGGCGGCAGGCCGCGTTCGCGCAAATCCTGCATGTCGCGCAGGGCACGGGAGATCACCCAATAGCCCAGCGGCACGATCAAGCCGCTTTGCTCGGCCAGGGGCACGAACTCGCTGGGCGGGAGCAGGCCGCGCTCACCGTGGCGCCAGCGCACCAAGGCTTCGAGACCGACGATATGGCCGTCATCCAGGTCCAGGCGCGGCTGGTAATGCAGCTCCAGCTCATCGCGCCGCAGGGCACGACGCAGTTCGCTCTCCAGATCGGCCAGACTGCGGGCGTTGCGATTGATGCGTTCGTTGAAGATATGAAAGGTGCAACCCTGGGTGCTTTTAGCTTGCTGCATAGCGATATGGGCGTGCCACATCAGCGGGTCGGCGCCGGCGCGAGCGCGGGCATGGGCCACGCCCAGGCTGCAGCCGATCAGCAGGCTTTCGCCATCGACCCAGTAGGGTTCGGCCATGGCTTCGATGATGCGTTCGGCCATCCATTCAGCACGCTGCGGCGCACGGCGTGTGTCGATCAGCAAGGCGAATTCGTCGCTGCCCAGGCGGGCGAGCTGGTCGCCGATTTCGAGCTGGCTCTTGAGCCGCGACACGACCTGCAGAATCAGGCGATCGCCGGCCTGGTGGCCGAGAGCATCGTTGGCATGGCGGAAATTGTCCAGGTCCAGATGGCCGAGAGCCAGGCCGCGACCGTCATTCTCGGCCAGCCTCGCAGCCAGCAAGGTCTGGAAGCCCTGGCGGTTGGCGATACCGGTGAGCGGATCCTGCTCGGCCAGGCGTTGCAGGGTCGTCTCCAGTACACCGCGCTCGCGCACATGACGCAGGCAGCGGCGTAGCGTGTCGACAGCTATTGCATCACGCACCAGCCAATCGCTGACGCCAAGGGGCGCAACCAGCGGCTCCTGCTCAAGCAGCAGCACGCAGGGCAAGCTGCAACGGCCGGGGGCAGGTTGCAGGGCAGGTGTGGTCAACAGCACCGCGCTCTGGTCGTCATCGAACAGACGACTCACGGAATCCCAACTTGGCGCGCTGATCAGCACAGCCCCATCGCCCATCGGCGCCAGGCACTCGCGCAACAACGCTGCCCACTCAGGCGTATCGGCCAGAAGCAGCAAACGCAAGGGTTCGACAGGCGTAGACAAGCTAGCTCCCTAGACTCTGCAAGATTTCATTGGCGGCGGGCATTATGACGCGCGGCCTGATAATCACCAATGATAAGAGTTATCAAACACGCCGGTTGTAATCATTTGTCAGTGCTTCAACCACAAGAAGCCCCGACATCCTGCGGCAAAGTAGCAAAACCGGCAAATTTAGATCGAGTGGTACGTCACACCGTCGATCCAGGGCAGCAGAATCTTGCCAGCCTGTTAAAATGCCCGCCCTTTTGACCAACGACCCCAAAAAATCCGTATGTCCCGACTCAACCCCCGGCAGCAAGAAGCCGTGAACTACGTCGGCGGCCCTCTATTGGTGCTCGCCGGCGCAGGCTCCGGCAAGACCAGCGTGATCACCCGCAAGATCGCGCACCTGATCCAGAACTGTGGCATCCGCGCTCAGTACATTGTCGCCATGACCTTTACCAACAAGGCCGCGCGCGAAATGAAAGAGCGCGTCGGCACCCTGCTCAAGGGTGGCGAGGGCCGTGGCCTCACCGTGTGTACCTTCCACAACCTGGGGCTGAACATCATCCGCAAGGAGCATGTGCGGCTGGGCTACAAACCGGGCTTTTCGATCTTTGACGAGACCGATGTCAAAGCCCTGATGACCGACATCATGCAAAAGGAATACGCGGGCGACGACGGCGTCGATGAGATCAAGAACATGATCGGCGCCTGGAAAAACGATCTGATCCTGCCCGCCGAAGCCCTGGAAAACGCGCGTAACCCTAAGGAGCAGACCGCCGCCATCGTCTACACCCACTACCAGCGCACGCTCAAGGCGTTCAACGCGGTGGACTTCGACGACCTTATCCTGCTGCCGGTCAAGCTGTTCCAGGAACACAAAGACATCCTGGAGAAATGGCAGAACAAGGTGCGCTACCTGCTGGTGGATGAGTACCAGGACACCAACGCCAGCCAATACCTACTGGTAAAACTGCTGATCGGGACGCGCAACCAGTTCACCGTGGTGGGCGACGATGACCAGTCGATCTACGCCTGGCGCGGTGCCCGCCCGGAAAACCTGATGCTGCTCAAGGAGGACTACCCGTCCTTGAAGGTGGTGATGCTGGAGCAGAACTACCGCTCCACCAGCCGTATCCTGCGTTGCGCCAACGTGCTGATCTCCAACAACCCTCACGAGTTCGAAAAGCAACTGTGGAGCGAGATGGGCCATGGCGACGAGATCCGCGTGATCCGCTGCCGCAACGAAGACGCCGAAGCCGAGCGCGTGGCCGTCGAGATCCTCAGCCTGCACCTGCGCACTGACCGGCCTTACAGCGATTTCGCGATCCTGTACCGGGGCAACTACCAGGCCAAGCTGATCGAGCTGAAATTGCAGCACCACCAGGTGCCGTATCGTCTGTCAGGCGGTAACAGCTTTTTCGGACGTCAGGAAGTCAAAGACCTGATGGCTTATTTCCGTCTGATCGTGAATCCAGACGACGACAACGCCTTCTTGCGCGTGATCAACGTGCCGCGTCGGGAAATCGGCTCCACCACCCTGGAAAAACTCGGCAACTACGCCACCGAGCGCAAGATCTCGATGTACGCCGCTACCGACGAAATCGGCCTGGGCGAACATTTGGACACGCGCTTCACCGATCGGCTGTCGCGCTTCAAGCGTTTCATGGACAAAGTGCGCGAGCAATGTGCCGGCGAAGACCCGATCAGCGCCCTGCGCAGCATGGTCATGGATATCGACTATGAAAACTGGCTGCGCACCAACAGCTCCAGCGACAAGGCCGCGGATTACCGCATGGGCAACGTCTGGTTCCTGATCGAAGCACTGAAGAACACCCTGGAAAAAGACGAAGACGGCGAGATGACCGTCGAAGACGCCATCGGCAAGCTGGTACTGCGCGATATGCTCGAACGCCAGCAGGAAGAAGAAGATGGCGCCGAAGGTGTACAGATGATGACCTTGCATGCCTCCAAGGGCCTGGAATTCCCCTACGTGTTCATCATGGGCATGGAAGAGGAAATCCTCCCGCACCGCTCCAGCATCGAAGCCGACACTATCGAGGAAGAACGGCGCCTGGCCTACGTGGGCATTACCCGCGCGCGTCAGACCCTGGCCTTCACCTTCGCCGCCAAGCGTAAGCAATACGGCGAAATCATCGACTGTGCCCCCAGCCGGTTTCTCGACGAGTTACCGCCGGACGACCTGGCCTGGGAAGGCAATGACGACACCCCGACCGAGGTGAAGGCCGTGCGCGGCAACACCGCCTTGGCGGATATACGCGCGATGTTAAAGCGCTAGAATCGACTACTTTTTAATCTACTTTCGGCGCACAACGCGCCATTAGAGGAAGCTTTCCGTGGAAGCACTGCACAAGAAAATTCGCGAAGAAGGCATCGTGCTTTCCGATCAGGTACTCAAGGTCGATGCATTTCTGAACCACCAGATCGACCCGGCGCTGATGAAACTGATCGGCGACGAATTCGCTGCACTGTTCAAGGATTCGGGCATCACCAAGATCGTCACCATTGAGGCTTCAGGCATCGCCCCGGCGATCATGACCGGCCTGAACCTCGGCGTACCGGTGATCTTCGCGCGCAAGCAGCAATCCCTGACCCTGACCGAAAACCTGCTGTCGGCGACGGTGTATTCCTTCACCAAGAAAACCGAAAGCACCGTGGCCATCTCGCCGCGCCACCTGACCAGCAGCGACCGCGTGCTGGTGATCGATGACTTCCTGGCCAATGGCAAGGCATCCCAGGCACTGATTTCGATCATCAAGCAAGCCGGCGCCACCGTGGCCGGTTTGGGGATCGTCATCGAGAAGTCGTTCCAGGGTGGCCGCGCGGAGCTGGATGCCCAGGGCTATCGGGTTGAATCGCTGGCGCGGGTGAAGTCGCTGGCCGGTGGCGTCGTCACCTTTATCGAGTAATTTGCTACGAGGTGAACACGGATCAAAATGTGGGAGGGGGCAAGCCCCCTTCCACATTGGCTTTGCGTTGGTTTTTAGTGAGCGGTTGCTTGTAAGCCAGCGAGCAATAGGCGCTGGTAGAGGTCCTCCTTCAAACCCTCCGGCGCATCCAACCGCATCCGCCTCAGATGCGCTGGAAACGCTTGCGGCTCCGGTGCATCCAGCGCCGCCTTGCCCAACTCCAGAATCTCCGTCAGCTTGAATTTGCTCTTGAGCCAGTTCAAGGCGCGCAACAAATCCCGCTCTTCGTCCGTGAAATCGCTGCCCAGCGGATACTCCGGGAACAAACGCCGATGCCGCGCCTGGATACCCTGGAGCCGCTCCGGCGTGTTGTCGCTGAAGCGCGGATCGAGCTGGAAATCCTTGGGCAACTTGCCGGCCTTTTGCGCCTGCTCGATCAAGTCGGCCTGGAAGCGCGAGTCGGTGATGTTGAGCAACGCCTCAATCACCTTCGCGTCCGTCTGGCCGCGTAAATCCGCGATGCCGTATTCGGTGATGACGATGTCCCGCAGATGCCGTGGAATGGTGCAGTGGCCGTAATCCCAAACGATATTGGAACTGACCTCCCCGGCCGATTCGCGCCAGCTGCGCAGAATCAGGATCGACCGCGCCCCCTCCAACGCATGGCCCTGAGCCACAAAGTTGTATTGCCCGCCCACGCCGCTAAGCACGCGGCCGTCTTCCAATTGATCAGCCACACCCGCGCCCAGCAACGTCACCACGATCGCGCTGTTGATAAACCGCGCGTCCTGGCGCTGCAGGCGCTTGAGCGCCTCCTGACCGTATAACTCGTTGATGTAGCTGATACGGGTCATGTTGAATTCAAGGCGCTTGGAATGGGTCATTTCCTGCAAGCGCTGGTAAAAACTGCGCGGGCCAAGAAAGAAGCCGCCGTGGATCGATACACCATCGGGCTGCGCCGCATCGTCGAGCAAGCCGGCGTTGGCCTGCTCCTGAGTGGCCCCATCTGGGTACACCTTGCGCCGCATAATGCCGGCGTCGGCCAGCACTAGCAGGCCATTGACGAACATTTCGCTGCAGCCATACAGGCCACGAGCGAAGGGCGCGACGCCGCCTTCACGGCTGATCAACGGCGCCCAGCGGTACACATCCAGGTCCGTCATCAGCAAGCGATAGGCTTCGTTGTCCGCCTGGCGCGCCAGTAATGCGGCGGTCAGCGCGTCGCCCATGGAACCGATGCCGATCTGCAAGGTACCGCCATCGCGCACCAAGGTACTGGCATGCAGGCCGATAAAGTGATCCTGGAAACCCACCGGCATATTGGGCGTGGAAAACAGCGTGGTGCTGTCCTTCTCATCGAGCAGGTAATCGAATACGTCCATGCCCAGCTCAGAATCACCGGGCATGTAGGGCAAATCGGTGTGGACCTGGCCGACGATCAGGATGGTCTCACCCGCCTCCCGGCGCTTGGCGATCATCGGCAGTAGGTCGAGGGTAATGTCGGGGTTGCAGCTCAGGCTCAGGCGGTCGGGGTGTTCGGTACTGCTGGCGACCAGTTGCGCCACCAGGTTCAGGCCGGCGGCGTTGATGTCGCGGGCTGCATGGCTGTAGTTGCTGCTGACGTAATCCTGCTGGGCCGAAACGCTGTGCAGCAGGCTGCCGGGCTGCATGAAGAATTGCTGCACGTGGATATTGGGCGGCAGGCTGTCTTTATGCAGGTCGGCGAGAAAGTCCAATTCAGGGTAATCACCGAACACGCGCTCGATAAAGGGTTCGAGGAAACGCTTCTGCAAACCGTCGCCCAATGTCGGGCGGCCCAGGCTTAGAGCGGTATAAATGGTCAGCGCTCGTTCCGGTAGCTTGGCAATACGCCGATATAACGCGTTGACGAACAGATTGGGTTTACCCAAACCCAGGGGCAGGCCCATGTGGATATGCGCCGGCAACCGCGCCAGTACGTCGTCAACTGCTTGCTCGATTGAACACAACTGCACCATCCGACCCTCCTGACATTCCATGATTTGGGTTGGACCGAGCTTGCAGGCTCTTTGCTGCAATAACCAGTCTTCAGGATGAATCCCAGGCACAAAAAAGCCGCTCGTAAGCGGCATTTTTGACGAAGATCGGCTGATTAAAGACCGGACATCTTCTTGATCGCGCCCTTGAGGTCATCATCGGAGCAATCGGCGCAGGTGCCTTTAGCCGGCATGGCGTTGATGCCAGTGATAGCCTTGGCCAGGATGCCATCGAGGCCGCCCTGGTGGTCAGCGCGCTCTTTCCAGGCCGCGGTGTCGCCAATTTTCGGCGCGCCAAGCAAACCCGAGCCGTGACATGCGTTGCAGTGCTTGGCGATGATCTGATCTGCCGTTTTCGCTCCACCACCGCCGGCAGCCACGGCCACTTCCATGCCTTTGCATTCCTGACCTTGAACACACACCTGGCCCACAGGCTCCAGGCGCTTGGCGATCTCATCATTGGTGGCAGCTTGAGCGCTGACAGCCCATAGAGCCAGTACGGTTGCTGGTGCAGCCAGCATTTTCATAATTAGGTTCACGCGTTCACCCTCAATGGTGGCTATTCACGCCTGCGGCCACGGTTTCGCAGGCGGCGAAAGTATAACGGTTAGCCCGCCTGGCTGAAACAACCCTATTAACCAAAGGGAGATTCAGTCTGGCGGAATGCAGCTACGGGCGGCTCTGCAATGCTGGCAGGACGCCTCTTCTGTTAAAAGTTCGCGGGTGTGGCTGCGCTGATTAGTCGCGCCGGCACGTCGAACGGATTGCGAAAACGGTGGGGCTTGGTGCTTTCAAAGTAGTAGCTATCGCCCGCTTCGAGCACAAAAGTTTCAAGACCGACCACCAACTCCAACCGGCCTTCCAGCAGAATCCCGGTTTCCTCGCCCTCGTGGGTGAGCATTTCTTCACCTGTGTCGGCGCCCGGCGGGTAGATCTCGTTGAGAAACGCGATGGCCCGGCTTGGATGCGCGCGGCCCACCAGTTTCATCGTGACGGCGCCGTCGGAGATGTCGATCAGCTCATTGGCTTTATAGACGATCTGCGTCGGTATTTCCTGAAGGATCTCTTCAGAGAAGAACTCGACCATGGACATGGGAATGCCACCCAGCACCTTGCGCA
The DNA here is from genome assembly GCF_016307435.1 of Pseudomonas sp. S4_EA_1b. Lineage (NCBI taxonomy): Bacteria > Pseudomonadati > Pseudomonadota > Gammaproteobacteria > Pseudomonadales > Pseudomonadaceae > Pseudomonas > Pseudomonas sp. S4_EA_1b. The sequence continues at coordinate 149,524 of NZ_JAEILC010000035.1, forward strand.
AGGAGCTGATCGAAGGGCTGACACTGTTTTTTTCGATCATCGAAATGGTGCTGTTGGTGACACCCGCGCGCTTGGCGAGCTCACGCTGGGAAAGACCTTTGAGTTTACGGATGGATTGCAGTCGTTCGCCGACGTCCAATGCAGGTGCCTCCTAGGATTCAGGCTTTGTTGTAATTGAGCGTTATCATGGCGACAGCGTTCAGTATTTACAACACTTTGGCCTAAATCCCGACCAGCTCCATTCGTGACGACCTGTCAGGCCTCGGAGTAGAGCCTTGGCACCCGCCGCAGGTTGCAGAAGATCTGGTAGGGGATGGTCTCGGCGGCGACGGCCACGTCACTGGCCAGAATGTTCTTGCCCCACAGCTCCACCGTAGAGCCCAGACCGGCCTGAGGCACGTCCGTCAGGTCGACGCACAGCATGTCCATGGACACACGCCCCAGCAACTGACTGCGCTGCCCGGCCACCAGCACCGGCGTACCCGTGGGAGCATGGCGCGGGTAACCGTCGGCGTAACCCATGGCCACTACCCCGATTCGCATCGGCTTGGGCGTGATGAACCTGGCACCGTAGCCTACGGGCTCACCCGCCGGCAGTTCACGCACGCAGATCACTTTCGATTCCAGGGTCATCACCGGCTGCAAACGTGCGGCCACAGACTGCGCTTCGCCGAAAGGCGTAGCACCATAGAGCATGATGCCGGGCCGGACCCAGTCGCTGGACACATTCGGCCAGCCCATCACCGATGGCGAATTGCGCAAGCTGACCTCTGCGCTCAGGCCTTGGCGCGCCGCATCAAACACGGCCACCTGCTCATCACTGCTCACGCAATCGAGCTCATCGGCGCGGGCGAAATGGCTCATCAGCACAATCTTGGCAACGCTGCCGGTGGCCAGTAGGCGCTGGTAAGCCTCGTGATAATCCTTAGGGTGCAAGCCCACGCGGTGCATACCCGAATCCAGCTTGAGCCAGACGGTCAGCGGCTTGCTCAAGCGCGCCTGTTCGATCGCCTCCAGTTGCCACAGCGAGTGCACCACGCACCAGAAATCATGCTCGATGATCAGTGGCAGCTCGTCGGCTTCAAAAAAGCCTTCCAGCAACAGCACCGGCGCACGAATGCCAGCGGCACGCAGTTCCAATGCTTCCTCGATGCACGCTACGGCAAAGCCGTCGGCCTCGGCTTCCAGCGCCTGGGCCACACGTACGGCACCGTGGCCATAGGCATCGGCCTTGATCACGGCAAGTGCCTTGGCTCCCGTGAGTTCACGGGCCAATTGGTAGTTGTGGCGCAGGGCTTGGAGGTCGATCAGGGCACGGGCTGGACGCATGGCGGCAGGCTTCTAGGCGGCAGAGTGAAGAAAAACCGGCGCTGATCAACAAACCTCAGCGCCGGGAGAGGGATCTGTATTACGGCAGAGCAGCCACGACGGACAGTTCTACCAGAATCTGCGGCTCGCACAGCTTGGCCTCAACCGTGGCGCGGGCCGGTGCAACCCCTTTGGGCAACCAGGCGTCCCACACCGCGTTCATACCGGCGAAATCGGCGTCGATGTCTTTCAAATAAATCGTCACCGACAGCAATCGGGTCTTGTCGGTACCGGCCAGGTCTAGCAAACGCTCGATATTGGCCAAGGTTTCACGGGTCTGCTGTTCAATCCCGGCGCCCATATCGTCGCCGACTTGCCCAGCCAGGTACACGGTACCGCTGTGGACAACGATCTGGCTCATGCGCTCATTGGTGAGCTGGCGCTGGATTGACATGTTTTGCGGACTCCTGGTGGTTGCCATAACGGGAAATATCGAGGCCTGCGGCGCTGATTTGCGGGGTTTTCTTGGCCATCAGGTCGGCCAGCAAACGGCCCGATCCGCAGGCCATGGTCCAACCGAGAGTGCCGTGGCCGGTATTCAGGAACAGGTTCTTGAACGGTGTGGCACCGACAATCGGCGTGCCGTCAGGTGTGGTCGGACGCAGGCCGGTCCAGAACGAAGCCTGGGCCAAATCGCCGCCTTGAGGATAAAGGTCGTTGACGATCATCTCCAGGGTTTCACGTCGACGCGGGTTCAGCGACAGGTCAAAACCGGCTATTTCAGCCATGCCACCGACGCGAATGCGGTTGTCGAAACGGGTGATCGCGACCTTGTAGGTCTCGTCGAGAATGGTCGACGTGGGCGCCATCGCCGGGTTGGTGATCGGCACAGTCAGCGAGTACCCCTTGAGCGGGTACACCGGGGCCTTGATACCCAGCGGCTTGAGCAACTTCGGCGAATAACTGCCCAAGGCGAGCACGTAGCGATCGGCCGTTTCCAGCTTGCCATCGATCCATACGCCGTTGATGCGGTCGCCCGCGTGATCGAGGCGCTGGATGTCTTGTTCGAAGCGGAACTCAACGCCCAATTGCGTGCACATCTCGGCCAGGCGCGTGGTGAACATCTGGCAGTCGCCGGTCTGATCGTTGGGCAAGCGCAGGGCACCGGCCAGAATATCGGTGACGCTGGCCAGGGCAGGCTCGACGCGAGCAATGCCGGCACGGTCAAGCAGTTCGAAAGGCACGCCGGACTCTTTGAGCACCGCGATGTCCTTGGCCGCGCCATCCAACTGCGCCTGGGTACGGAACAGTTGGGTAGTACCGAGGCTGCGGCCTTCGTAGGCAATACCGGTCTCGGCGCGCAGCTCATCAAGGCAGTCGCGGCTGTATTCGGACAAACGCACCATGCGCTCTTTGTTAACTGCATACCGGCTGGCGGTGCAGTTGCGCAGCATCTGCGCCATCCACAGGTATTGATCGATATCGGCGGTGGCCTTGATGGCCAGCGGCGCGTGGCGTTGCAGCAGCCATTTCATGGCCTTGAGCGGCACACCCGGTGCGGCCCAGGGCGAGGCGTAACCGGGGGACACCTGACCGGCGTTGGCGAAACTGGTTTCCATGGCTGCGGCGGGTTGACGGTCGACGACCACCACTTCGAAACCGGCCCGCGCCAAATAGTACGCACTGGTGACACCAATGACGCCGCTACCCAAGACCAGAACGCGCATTTTTATATCCTCATCGCGGCGTGGCCGCCGACGTGTGTTATTCGAGCAATGATGGGCGCAGTATAAAAAGCAATCACCAGTGCATTTCACTATATAAATGCCTATATTTGGCGACAATTCTCGGCAAAAACCGTTTTTACAGAGGCGTATCCCCTATGCGTACCAACACCCAGACCAAACGGGAGCTGGACAAGATCGATCGCAATATCCTGCGCATTCTACAAACCGACGGGCGCATCTCGTTCACTGAGCTGGGGGAAAAAGTCGGCCTCTCGACCACGCCCTGCACCGAGCGCGTGCGGCGCCTGGAGCGCGAGGGGATCATCATGGGCTACAACGCACGGCTGAACCCGCAGCATTTGAAGGGGAGTTTGCTGGTATTTGTCGAGATCAGCCTGGATTACAAGTCGGGAGACACCTTCGAAGAGTTCCGCCGCGCCGTGCTGAAACTGCCCCATGTGCTGGAATGCCACCTGGTGTCCGGGGACTTCGACTACCTGGTGAAAGCGCGGATTTCCGAGATGGCCTCGTACCGCAAACTGCTGGGCGACATCCTGCTCAAGCTGCCCCACGTGCGTGAGTCCAAGAGCTATATCGTGATGGAAGAGGTAAAGGAGAGCCTGAACCTGCCGATCCCGGACTAAACCAATACCTGCCGGGTGCTGGCCATATATTCGTGGATCTGTTTTTCCACTCGTGGATGAATCAACTCCACCGGCCGGCGCCCGTTGGGGCATGGCAAGGTTTGGGTGGTGCCGAACAACCGACAGATCAGCGGTCGCTCGTCATACACCGTGCAGCCAGTGGGGCCCAGGTGGACGCAGTTCAGCTCGTCCATGGCGGTTTCCTGCTCGGCAGCGGTCTTGCGCGGCAGGCGCGACATTTCCTCGGGGGATGTGGTCACCGGCCCACAGCAGTCGTGGCAGCCCGGAACACACTCGAACGAAGGAATCTGACGGCGCAATGCGCTGATCTTCTGACGGTTGCAACTCATCGAACAGGTACTCAACGGCGAACAGGGGTGGATTCTGCCGCAAATTCCCCTGCGCAGACAGCATCGTCCGACCGCTGTATCCTGCGTCAAATTTTCCAAACAGGGATGCGCCCATGACCGCCAGCGCCCGGCACGCCGATTCCTACTACGCCGCCAGCAGCCTGCCTCTGCCTGATTACCCAGCGTTGAAGGGTGAAGTCACGGCTGACGTGTGCGTGGTCGGCGGCGGGTTTTCCGGGCTCAACACCGCACTGGAACTGGCCGACCGCGGTTTCAGCGTAGTGCTGCTGGAGGCGCGCAAAGTCGCCTGGGGAGCCAGCGGACGTAATGGCGGCCAGCTGATTCGCGGCGTCGGCCATGGGCTCGACCAGTTCGCCAACGTCATCGGCACCGACGGCGTGCGCCAGATGAAGCAGATGGGCCTGGAAGCCGTGGAGATCGTGCGCGAGCGCGTCGAGCGCTTCCAGATCCCTTGCGACCTGACCTGGGGCTATTGCGACCTCGCCAACAAACCTCGCGATCTGCAGGGCCTGGCCGAAGATGCCGAAGAACTGCGCAGCCTCGGTTATCGTCATGAAGTGCGCTTGCTGCAAGCCAACGAAATGAGCAGCGTGATCGGTTCCGAGCGCTACGTCGGAGGGATGATCGACATGGGTTCCGGCCACCTGCACCCGCTGAACCTGGCCCTTGGCGAAGCTGCCGCCGCCGAGCGGCTGGGCGTGAGGCTGTTCGAACAGTCAGAAGTGACCCGCATCGACTACGGCTCCGAGGTCCGAGTCCACAGCGCCCAGGGTATGGTGCGCGCAAAGACGCTGGTGCTGGCCTGCAACGCTTATCTCAACGGTCTCAACCCTCACCTGAGCGGCAAGGTATTACCCGCCGGCAGCTATATCATCGCCACCGAACCCTTGAGTGAAGCCCAGGCCACGCAACTACTACCGCAGAACATGGCGGTGTGTGATCAGCGAGTCACCGTGGATTACTTCCGGCTGTCCGCCGATCGTCGCCTGCTGTTCGGTGGTGCTTGTCATTATTCCGGACGCGATCCCAAGGACATCGGCGCTTATATGCGTCCGAAAATGCTGCAAGTGTTCCCGCAGTTGGCCGACGTGAAGATCGATTACCAATGGGGCGGCATGATCGGCATCGGCGCCAATCGCCTGCCGCAGATCGGTCGCCTGGCCGATCAGCCCAATGTGTATTACGCCCAGGCGTACGCCGGCCATGGCCTCAACGCCACGCATCTGGCGGGCCGGCTGCTGGCCGAAGCGATCAGCGGCCAACAGCAGGGGCGTTTCGATCTGTTCGCCCAGGTGCCGCATATGACCTTCCCCGGTGGCAAGCATTTGCGCTCGCCGCTGCTGGCGTTGGGCATGCTTTGGCACCGTCTCAAAGAGCTGCTCTGATCAATCGCGCCAGAACGGTTTCAGACCTTCCTGGCGCGCCTGTTGGGCACTCAAGCCGATGTCGCGCAGTTGCTCGCCGGTCATGCTCAGCAAAGCCTTGCGCGTGTGGCGACGGCGCCAGAACAGCCCCCAACGGCTGATATCGCTTGGCGTTGCGACCCGTGCGTGGTCAGCCTCCAATTCCTGACTGTGTAACCTCAGGCGCACATCGCTTATGCCGTTCATTTTGTTGCCCCTCATTTGCCGGTTGCCATGAGCGACTAGAATGAGCGAGCGAGCAAAACCATTACAGATTCAACCTTTATCTATTAAATCCATACAGATACTGCCACTGGGCGGCTGAATCCTGTATTTTCCCAAGATCTGTACTGGTCCCGGGAGCGACCGCCATGACCCTCTACGTCAACCTCGCCGAACTGCTGGGCACTCGCATCGAACAAGGCTTCTATCGCCCCGGCGACCGGTTGCCCTCCGTCCGTGCGTTGAGTGTGGAGCACGGGGTCAGCCTGAGCACCGTGCAACAGGCCTATCGCTTGCTGGAAGACAACGGCCTGGCAACCCCCAAGCCCAAGTCCGGGTACTTCGTACCCGTGGGCCGTGAGCTGCCCGCCCTGCCGGAAATAGGCCGTCCGGCCCAGCGCCCAGTGGAGATTTCCCAATGGGATCAGGTGCTGGAACTTATTCGCGCCGTACCGCGTAAAGACGTCATACAGATGGGCCGCGGCATGCCCGATGTGTTGTCACCCACCCTCAAACCCCTGCTGCGCAGCCTGGCCCGCGTCAGTCGACGCCAGGATCTTCCCGGCCTGTATTACGACAACATTCTCGGCTGTATGGAGTTGCGCGAGCAGATTGCTCGACTGTCATTGGATTCCGGCTGCCAACTGGGCGCCGAAGACATCGTGATCACCACCGGCTGCCACGAGGCACTCTCCGCCAGCATCCACGCCATCTGTGAGCCCGGCGATATCGTCGCGGTAGACTCGCCGAGCTTCCATGGCGCCATGCAGACCCTCAAAGGCCTGGGCATGAAGGCCCTGGAAATTCCTACCGACCCGCTCACCGGCATCAGCCTCGAAGCGCTGGAGCTGGCCTTAGAGCAGTGGCCGATCAAGGTCATCCAATTGACTCCCAACTGTAACAACCCGCTGGGCTACATCATGCCCGAGGCACGCAAGCGTGCGCTGCTGAACCTGGCCCAGCGCTTCGATGTGGCAATTATCGAAGACGATGTATACGGCGAATTGGCCTACAGCTACCCACGCCCGCGCACGATCAAATCCTTCGATGAAGACGGCCGCGTACTGTTGTGCAGTTCATTCTCCAAAACCCTCGCACCAGGCCTGCGTATTGGCTGGGTCGCACCGGGGCGCTATTTGGAGCGAGTGCTGCACATGAAATACATCAGCACCGGTTCTACGGCCACACAGCCGCAGATCGCGATCGCCGAATTCCTCAAGGGCGGGCATTTCGAACCACATTTGCGACGGATGCGCACCCAATACCAGCGCAATCGTGACCTGATGCTCGATTGGGTCAGCCGGTATTTTCCCGCTGGCACCCGCGCCAGCCGGCCTCAGGGCAGCTTCATGCTGTGGGTAGAACTACCGGAGGGCTTCGACACCCTCAAACTCAACCGTGTGCTGGTAGAACAAGGCGTACAGGTGGCTGTAGGAAGCATCTTTTCTGCATCCGGCAAGTACCGCAATTGCCTGCGCATGAACTACGCTGCCAAGCCAACCCCGCAGATCGAAGAGGCAGTGCGCAAGGTCGGCATCGCCGCGAGCAAAATGCTGGCCGAATCAGCGGACTGACCTTTCACGGCAAATAGCCGTCATATGCCGACTACTGCCCTGATCCGGAAGCGACTCCCTTGATGATCCAACGGCTTTTACCGTTCCTACTGTTGGGAGCCCTCACCCTGGGCGGCTGCGCCACGGTGACTGCGCCTCGGGTGCCCAGTGACGCACTGCCGGCCGAACAATCCTCGTTCGGCCGCTCTATCCAGGCCCAGGCGGCGCCCTATCAAGGGCGCTCGGGCTTTCGCCTGCTGCCCAACAGCAGCGAAGCCTTTATGGCCCGCGCCGAACTGATCCGCAACGCCCAGACCAGCCTCGACCTGCAGTACTACATCGTGCATGACGGCATCAGCACGCGCATGCTGGTGGACGAACTGCTCAAAGCCGCCGACCGTGGCGTGCGTGTACGCATCCTGCTGGACGACACCACCAGCGACGGCCTCGACCAGGTGATCGCCACCCTCGCCGCCCACCCCAACATCCAAATCCGCCTGTTCAACCCGCTGCATCTGGGGCGCAGCACGGGCGCTACGCGGGCCATGGGCCGCCTATTCAACTTGTCGCTGCAACACCGGCGCATGCACAACAAGCTGTGGTTGGCGGACAACAGTGCAGCCATCGTCGGCGGCCGCAACCTTGGGGATGAGTATTTCGACGCCGAGCCCAATCTGAATTTCACCGATATCGACATGCTCAGCGTCGGGCCGGTGGCCGAGCAATTGGGTCACAGTTTCGATCAATACTGGAACAGCGCCTTGAGCAAGCCGATCGACAACTTCGTCTCTACCCTGCCCTCCAAAGACGATCTGGCCGCCGCCCGCGCGGGCCTGGCGGCGTCATTGGCGGAGTCGCGCCAACAACACCATGCCCTGTACAACCGCTTGCGCGCCTACCAGACCCAACCACGCATGGACATCTGGCGCCGCGAACTGATCTGGGCCTGGAACCAGGCGCTATGGGATGCACCGAGCAAGGTGCTGGCCAAGGCCGACCCGGACCCGCAGCTACTGCTGACCACTCAACTGGCACCTGAGCTGGAAAGGGTCAACCGTGAACTGATGATGATTTCGGCGTACTTCGTGCCAGGCCAACCTGGGCTGGTGTACCTCACCGGGCTCGCCGATGCCGGCGTATCAGTCAGCCTGCTGACCAACTCCCTGGAAGCCACCGACGTACCGGCTGTGCACGGCGGTTACGCGCCGTACCGCAAAGCGTTGCTGGAGCACGGCGTGAAGCTGTACGAACTGCGCCGCCAACCCGGCGACCCGAGCGCCGGCAGTGGGCCGCATCTGTTCCGGCGCGGCTCGTTCCGTGGTTCGGACTCCAGCCTGCACAGCAAGGCAATGATCTTTGATGGCGAGAAATCATTTATCGGTTCGTTCAACTTCGATCCCCGCTCGGTGCTGTGGAACACCGAGGTCGGGGTGCTGGTGGACAGCCCCGAACTGGCCGAGCACGTACGCAACCTGGCGCTGCAAGGCATGGCGCCCGCCCTCAGCTATGAGGCGAAACTACAAGACGGCCAAGTGGTGTGGGTAACCGAAGATGACGGCCAACTGCACACCCTGACGCGCGAGCCAGGCAGTTGGTGGCGGCGGTTCAATGCGTGGTTTGCTACTTCGGTCGGCCTGGAGCGCATGCTTTAAGAACAAGGCTGTGTAGCGCCGAAAGCACCTTGGCGCACTAACAACAGCACCAGCCCCAATGCCCCGGCAGCCATCAGCAACGGCAGTGCGTGCCCGCTGACCCACTGGCTGCCGGCGCCAGCGATCAATGGCCCCAACAGACACCCGATGCCCCATAGCTGCGCGATATGGGCGTTGGCCCGCACCAGCGCGTCGTCGCGGTAGCGCTCGCCGATCAGAATCAACGACAGCGTGAACAACCCGCCCGCACTGGCGCCGAACAGCACCCACACCGGCCAGATCAGCAGCGTGTGCAGCAGCGCAGGAATCGCCAGGCTCGATGCCAGCAACAGCAGCGCACAGCCGAGAAACAGAGTACGGCGTGGCAAATAATCGGCCAGCGCGCCGATGGGCAATTGCAGCAACGCATCGCCGACGACCACCGTGCTGACCATCGCCAGGGCAATCTCGGCGCTGAATCCCTGTTGCAGGCAGTACACCGGCAGCAGTGTCAGGATCATCGCTTCGAACGCGGCGAACAGCGCCACCGCCCATGCAATGGCCGGCAGGCTCCGGCAAAAACGCCAAAGCTCGGCGAAAGTGACGCTAAACGAATCGGCCGTCGGCGCACCGGAACGCCCCAGCAACAGCAACGGCGCAACCATCAGCAGCCCTACGCCGACCCAGAAACCGTAGTCATGCCCGGTGCCGATCACACCCAACAACAACGGGCCCGACAGTTGGCTCAGCGCATAGCTGCAGCCATACAGCGCCACCAGCCGGCCACGCCATTGCTCCACCACTAATTGATTGATCCAGCTCTCGCCAAGGATAAAAACAATGGTCAGGATCACCCCAATCATCAAACGCAGCACCAGCCACACGGGATAACTGGGCAGGATCGCCAGTAAACCGATGGACACCGCACCCGCCCACAGACACAAACGCATCAGGTTTGCCGTACCGAGCCAAGCGGCCAAGCGGCTGGAAAGCTTAGCGCCGAGCAGCACGCCGAAGGCCGGCATCGCGGCCATTACGCCAATGGCGAAACTGCCGTAGCCCCAGCTCTCCAGGCGCAGGGAGACCAGCGGCATACTGACGCCCAGGGCCAAGCCCACGCTGAGTACCGAAGCCAGGACGGCAAAGTAAGTCGCCCAACGCATTGCCACGCTCCTGTGGATAATTATTTTCTAGGTTCAAAACGAACTGTAGGAGCGAGCTTGTGCGGGAGCCGGGCTTGCCCGCGATGCAAACGCCTCGGTGTGTCAGCCACACTTCGGTGATGCTATCGCAGGCAAGCCGGCTCCCACACAAGCTCGCTCCTACACAGGCCCGGCAGTGTTGCTTACAGCTTGATCCAGGTGGCCTTCAGCTCGGTGTACTTGTCGAACGCATGCAGCGACTTGTCGCGACCGTTGCCCGATTGCTTGAAGCCACCGAACGGCGCAGTCATGTCGCCGCCATCGTACTGGTTGACCCACACACTACCCGCGCGCAGCGCCTTGGCGGTCAGGTGCGCCTTGGAGATATCCGCAGTCCACACCGCCGCAGCCAGGCCGTATTGGGTGTCGTTGGCGATCTTGATCGCTTCTTCGGCGCTGTCGAAGGTGATCACCGACAGCACCGGGCCGAAGATTTCTTCCTGGGCGATTCTCATGGCATTGGTCACACCATCGAAAATCGTCGGTTCGACGTAGGTGCCGCCGGTCTCTTCCAGCGTGCGCTTGCCGCCCGCCACCAGCTTGGCGCCGTCGGCGTGACCGGCTTCGATGTAGGACAGCACGGTGTTCATCTGCTGGGTGTCCACCAGGGCGCCGACATTGGTCGCCGGGTCCAGCGGGTTGCCAGGTTTCCAGCCTTTGAGGGCCTCGATCACCAGGGGCAGGAATGTGTCCTTGATCGAGCGCTCCACCAGCAGGCGCGAACCGGCGGTGCACACTTCACCCTGGTTGAAGGCAATGGCACTGGCGGCCGACTCGGCAGCGGCCTGCAGATCGGGGGCGTCGGCGAACACGATGTTGGGGCTCTTGCCGCCTGCTTCCAACCAAACACGCTTCATGTTCGACTCACCAGAACGAATCAACAGCTGCTTGGCGATCTTGGTCGAGCCAGTGAACACCAGCGTGTCGACGTCCATGTGCAGCGCCAAGGCGTTACCCACGGTGTGGCCGTAGCCTGGTAGAACGTTGAATACGCCTTTCGGAATCCCGGCTTCAACGGCCAGGGCCGCGATACGGATGGCGGTCAGCGGAGATTTTTCGGACGGCTTGAGGATCACCGAGTTACCGGTGGATAGTGCCGGGCCGAGTTTCCAGCAGGCCATCATCAACGGGAAGTTCCACGGCACGATGGCGCCAACCACGCCGACCGGCTCACGGGTCACCAGGCCCAGTTGATCATGGGGGGTGGCCGCGACTTCATCGTAGATCTTATCGATGGCTTCACCGCTCCAGCTCAAGGCATTGGCGGCACCGGGCACGTCGATATACAGGGAGTCGCTGATAGGCTTGCCCATGTCCAGGGTTTCGAGCAGCGCCAGCTCTTCGGCGTTGGCTTTGAGCAGCGCGGCGAAACGGATCATGGTGGCTTTGCGTTTGGCCGGCGCCAGGCGTGACCACACGCCGGAATTGAAGGTGGCACGGGCGTTTTCCACGGCGCGCTGGGCATCGTCGGCGTCACAGCTGGCAACGGTGGCCAGCAGGCGGCCATCGACCGGGCTGATGCACTCGAAGGTGTCGCCGGAAACGGCGGCGGTGTATTCGCCATTGATGTAGGCGCGGCCTTCGATCTTCAGATCCTTGGCGCGTTGTTCCCAGTCGGCACGGGTCAGGGTGGTCATGCGAGTGTCCTCCTCTTATTGAATACGAGGGCCAGGCGATGTCGCCCGGCAGCCTCAAAGAATTCTTGCCCGCCAGCCAGCTGTTCGGCCCAAGGCAGCTGCCACCCTAAACCAGCGGCCAGGGATGTTTCAATATATTTGACATAACGGCGGCAAACGCCCTTGCGATGTTCATTTTAATAAACATAGACTTTGGCCTCACCAACCGCAGGCCAGACGGGACATGCACATGAGCATCCAGGACATCGTCGACTTTAGCCAAGCCAACACCGCCCCCGAACGCTACCGCCCTGGCGCGGAAAAAATCCTCAAGGGCGACCCCGAGCAAACCCTCTACAACCACTACAACAGCCCCTGTGGTCAGATGAATGCGGGGGTCTGGGAGGGCGAAGTGGGGCAATGGAAAGTTAACTACACCGAACATGAATACTGCGAGATCGTGCAAGGCGTGTCCGTGCTGCGCGATGATCAGGGCAACGCCAAGACCCTGCGCGCTGGCGACCGCTTCGTGATCCCCGCCGGTTTCACCGGGACCTGGGAAGTGCTCGAACCTTGTCGCAAAATCTACGTGGTGTTCGAACAGAAAGCCTGATCAGCAAATCGCACGCAAAAAAAAGCCCGCATCGTGAGATACGGGCTTTTTTTCACAAGGAAGGAAATCAATTACTTGATTTTGCCTTCTTTGTAGATCACGTGCTTGCGAACGCGCGGGTCGAACATTTTCTTTTCGAGCTTGTCCGGGGTAGTACGCTTGTTCTTGTCGGTAGTGTAGAAGTGACCAGTACCGGCGCTAGAGATCATTCGAATCAATTCACGCATGATATAGCTCCTTAAACCTTGGCAGCGCGGCGGATGTCGGCCAGCACGGCAGTGATGCCACGCTTGTCGATGATACGCATGCCTTTGGCGGATACGCGCAGACGCACGAAACGTTTCTCTTCTTCAACCCAGAAGCGGTGATGCTGCAGGTTCGGCAGGAAACGACGACGGGTTTTGTTATTTGCGTGGGAAATGTTATTCCCAGTCACCGGACCCTTACCGGTAACTTGACAGACTCTCGACATGCCTCAGCCCTCTAAAACCACATGCCCAACCCGGCATGGGTTGGCCGCTTAATCTCTCAGTCATTTGGCGCCAGGCGCCGCGTTTCTTTAGGGTCTTACCGGCTACACCTACAAGCGAAGGAACCGGGCCCCTAGAAAAGAGCGCTGCTTTATACCAGAAAGACCCAGGTGCAACAACAGCCCGTGTGTTTTTACCGACTTAATTCCAAGCCGCTAACGCCCGAACCGCTGCCAGGAGGGGCCGCCCTTACAGCTGACCGCTCGTCGCACAGAATCAGTTCGAGCCCCCACCCACGCGATCAGGCGCACGCAGAAACTCACCGAGGCGCCATCAAAACAGTATTTTCGGCAAAAGCACAGGCAAAAATGGGCTAGTCATTTATCGATCAGACCTCTACGGTAGGACTTTTCCAGACTGCACTCGCAGATGGGCCTACGATCTGCAAAGGAAACCTAATATGCGCCTCGCAGCCCTGCCGCTCTTGCTTGCCCCTCTCTTTATTACGCCGCTGGCCTCTGCCGCCAGCAATTTGAGCGTCTGCACCGAGGCCAGCCCCGAGGGGTTCGATGTGGTGCAGTACAACTCGCTGACCACCACCAACGCCTCGGCCGATGTGCTGATGAACCGTCTGGTGGACTACGACGCCACCAGCGGCAAGCTCGTGCCCAGCCTGGCCGACAGCTGGGAAGTCTCGCCCGATGGCCTGACCTACACCTTCAAACTGCACCCCAACGTAAAATTCCACCGCACCGAGTATTTCACCCCAAGCCGAACGCTGACGGCCGAAGACGTGCGCTTCAGCTTCGAACGCATGCTCGACCCGGCCAACCCTTGGCACAAGATCGCTCAAAGTGGCTTCCCCCATGCACAATCCCTGCAATTGCCCACGCTGATCAAGAAGATCGACGCCCTCGACCCACTGACGGTGCGCTTCACCCTGGACCACGCCGACTCCACATTTCTCTCGGCCCTGAGCATGGGCTTCGCGTCTATCTACCCAGCGGAGTACGCCGACAAACTGCTCAAGGCCGGCACGCCGGAGAAACTCAACAGCCACCCTATCGGCACCGGCCCCTTCGTTTTTGTGCGCTTTCAAAAAGATGCCGTAGTTCGCTACAAGGCCAACCCGGATTACTTCGCTGGCAAACCGGCTGTGGATAACTTGATCTTCGCGATCACCCCCGATGCCAATGTGCGCCTACAGAAACTGCATCGCGACGAATGCCAGATCGCCCTGTCGCCCAAGCCTCTGGATGTGGGCGAGGCCCAAAAGGATGCCGCTCTCAAAGTGGAGAAAACCGCTGCGTTCATGACCGCTTTCGTGGCCATCAACAGCCAGCACCCACCCCTGGACAAGCCCGAAGTGCGCCAGGCTATCAACTTGGCATTCGACAAGGCCAGCTACCTCAAGGCCGTATTCGAAAGCACCGCCGAAGCCGCCAGCGGGCCTTACCCGCCGAACACCTGGAGCTTTGCCAAGGAGTTGCCGGGTTATCCACAGGACCTCGCCAAAGCCAAAGCGCTGCTGGACCGCGCGGGGCTCAAGGACGGCTTCAAGACCACGATTTGGACGCGCCCCACCGGCAGCCTGCTGAATCCCAACCCTAACCTCGGCGCACAATTGCTTCAGGCGGACCTGGCCAAGGTCGGCATCCAGGCCGAGATCCGTGTGATCGAGTGGGGCGAGCTGATCCGCCGCGCCAAGGCCGGCGAGCACGACCTGCTGTTTATGGGCTGGGCCGGCGACAACGGCGACCCGGACAACTTCCTGACGCCGCAGTTTTCCTGCGCGGCGGTGAAGTCCGGCACCAACTTTGCGCGCTACTGCGACCCGACGCTCGACAAGCTGATCAGCGCCGGCAAGACCACCAGTGAACAAGGCGTGCGCAGCAAGCTGTATCAACAGGCCCAGGCGCAGATCCAGCAACAGGCGCTGTGGCTACCGCTGGCACACCCGACCGCCTTCGCCCTGACGCGCAAGGGTGTCGAGGGGTATCAGGTCAGTCCATTCGGACGCCAGGATTTCTCCAAGGTCAGCGTCAAGCCCTGAGCCCCGGCCCCGCCCCCCACCGGGCGGGGTCACATCCAGCCATGCTCGGCCATCGACAGCGGGTCGCCGTCGCCGACGATGATGTGGTCCAGCACCCGCACATCCACGACCTCCAACGCCTTTTGCAGCAGCTTGGTCAATTTTCGATCAGCTGCACTGGGCTCAAGGCTGCCGGAAGGGTGGTTATGACATAGGATCAACGCCGCCGCGTTGTAGGCCAGGGCGCGCTTGACCACTTGTCGCGGATAAACTATCGCGGCATCGATCGTCCCTTGGGACAACGCCTCGAAACCCAACACCCGGTGCCGCGAGTCGAGAAACAAGCAGCCGAATATTTCGTGAGGCTCATGCCGCAACATCGCTTTGAGGTAGTCGCGCACCACCACCGGGCTATCCAGTACGGAGTCTTTGCGCAAGCGTTCGGCCATATGCCGCCGGGACATTTCCAGTACGGCCTGCAATTGCGCAAATTTCGCCGGCCCCAGTCCCAACTGCTGGTTGAACAAGGTCTGGCTGGCCTCGAGCAAAGGTCGTAAGCCGCCGAACTGTGTCAGCAGATGGCGCGCCAGGTCCACCGCGCTGCGGCCTGCCACTCCTGTACGCAGGAAGATCGCCAGCAGCTCGGCGTCGGACAGACTTGCCGCGCCCCATTCCAAAAGTTTCTCCCGTGGCCGCTCTGCCGCCGGCCAATCGCGAATACTCATCCCACCTCCCTGTGCATGTGCGCCGCTGTTGCGTGGCGGTCGCTGTGTTATCGTAGGCCCTCTTTTTTGCCTGCGATTTCACCTGGGGAGGGGCATCGCAGGCGTCACTGAAACTGGCTTCACTGAACTGGAAAGGCAAACCAATGCAGCGTCTGTATCGGAAACGCATCGTTCTCGGCGTCGGCGGCGGCATTGCCGCTTACAAGAGCGCCGAGTTGGTTCGCAGGCTCCTCGACCAGGGCGCCGAGGTGCGCGTGGTCATGACCCGCGGCGGCAGTGAGTTCATTACCCCTCTGACCATGCAGGCCCTGTCCGGCCACCCGGTTCACCTGGATCTGCTCGACCCTGCCGCCGAAGCAGCCATGGGCCATATCGAGCTGGCGAAATGGGCCGACCTGGTGCTGATCGCCCCGGCCACCGCCGATCTGATCGCCCGCCTGGCCCAAGGCATCGCCGACGATCTGCTGACCACTTTGGTACTGGCCACCGACGCTACCGTTGCCATCGCCCCGGCCATGAACCAGGCGATGTGGCGCGACCCGGCGACCCAGGCCAACACCCGACTCCTGCAAGACCGTGGCCTCAAAGTGTTCGGCCCCGCGTCCGGCAGCCAGGCCTGTGGCGACGTGGGCCTGGGCCGTATGCTCGAAGCCACTGACCTGGCGCAATGCGCCGCCGAGTGTTTCCAGCACCTGGCCCTGACGGGCAAGCACGTACTGATCACCGCCGGTCCGACCCAGGAAAACATCGACCCGGTCCGCTACATCACCAACCATAGCTCAGGGAAAATGGGCTTCGCCCTGGCCGAAGCTGCGGTTGAGGCAGGCGCACGCGTCACGCTCATCACCGGCCCGGTGCATTTGCCGACCCCGGACCGCGTCACGCGAATCGACGTAGTCAGCGCTCGCGACATGCTTGCAGCTTGTGAAGCAGCCATTCCGTGCGACCTGTTTATCGCTTCGGCGGCGGTGGCGGATTACCGGCCGGAAGTCGTCGCCCCGCAAAAGCTCAAGAAAGACCCTACAAGCGGCGACGGCCTGCTCCTGCAAATGGTGCGCAACCCGGACATCCTGGCAACCATCGCCACGCGTCCCGACCGCCCGTTCAGCGTCGGCTTTGCTGCCGAAACCGAGCACCTGCTGGACTACGCCGCACGCAAATTGAAAGACAAAAACCTCGACTTGATCGTTGCCAATGATGTCGCCAACCCGAGCATCGGCTTCAACAGCGAGGAAAACGCTTGCAGCGTGATCGACCGCCAGCTGCACGCCACCCTTTTCGCCCAGACCAGCAAGGGCAAGATTGCCCGCCAACTGATCTCTTTTATCGCCCAACGGCTGAACCAGGTTTAATTTACATGCACGCTTTGCAAGCCAAGATTCTCGACCCCCGCCTCGGCACCGATTTCCCACTGCCGGCCTACGCCACACCGGGTTCCGCCGGCTTGGACCTGCGCGCCATGCTCAAGCAAGACACCGTGCTCGAGCCAGGCCAGACCCTGCTGATCCCCACGGGCCTGTCCATCTACGTAGGCGACCCGGGCCTGGCCGCGCTGATCCTGCCGCGCTCCGGCCTGGGCCATAAGCACGGCATCGTGCTGGGCAATCTGGTGGGTCTGATCGACTCGGACTATCAAGGCGAGCTGATGGTGTCGTGCTGGAACCGTGGGCAAACCGCCTTCAACATCGCCGTTGGCGAGCGCATCGCCCAACTGGTGCTGGTGCCCGTGGTGCAGGCGCACTTCGAACTGGTACAGGAATTCGACGAAACCCAACGCGGCGCGGGCGGTTTTGGGCATTCCGGCAGCCACTGACTAAGCTGAATCGGGCCGGACACTGACGTCCGGCTCAATGCTTCTAGCGAGGCTCTTCAGGATGAAGAATGCGTGAATTTAATCGGAAATATTTATCCATTAAAATCAATGGCTTACGCAAATAAAATGACCGAACGCGAGCCGCGATGGCATTTGTGCACCACGAACTCTCTGCCGAAAACGCCGTCATACCCTTCAGCTTGAGCCTGCCGGCCACCCCCATTTAGGCCAGCCT
>NZ_JAEILC010000035.1:167172-220936 GCF_016307435.1 Pseudomonas sp. S4_EA_1b
CATTTAGGCCAGCCTTGCCCCCTTCAGATGGAGTTTCCCCCCGCGATGAGTACCGCAGCCCGAGTAGCCCCGACGTTCCCCGACAGCATTTTCCGCGCCTATGACATTCGTGGTGTGGTCCCCAAGACCCTTACCGCCGAAACCGCCTACTGGATCGGCCGCGCCATCGGCGCGCAGAGCCTGGCGCAGGGCGAACCGAATGTATGCGTCGGCCGCGATGGCCGCTTGTCCGGCCCGGAACTGGTGGAGCAACTGATCCAGGGCCTGGCCGACAGCGGCTGCCATGTCAGCGATGTGGGCCTGGTGCCAACGCCGGCGTTGTACTACGCCGCCAACGTACTGGCCGGCAAATCCGGCGTGATGCTAACCGGCAGCCACAACCCGTCGGACTACAACGGCTTCAAGATCGTCATTGCCGGCGACACCCTGGCCAATGAACAGATCCAGGCCCTGCACACCCGCCTCAAAACCAACGACTTGACCAGCGGCCAGGGCAGCATCACCCAGGTCGACATCCTGCAGCGCTACTCCGATGAAATCACCCGCGACGTCAAACTCGCCCGCCGCCTCAAAGTGGTGGTGGACTGCGGCAATGGCGCCGCCGGTGTAATCGCTCCACAGCTGCTCGAAGCCCTGAATTGCGAAGTCGTCCCGCTGTTCTGCGACGTGGACGGCAACTTCCCCAACCATCACCCGGACCCGGGCAAGCCTGAAAACCTGGTGGACCTGATCGCCAAGGTCAAGGAAACCGGAGCTGACGTCGGCCTGGCCTTCGACGGCGACGGCGACCGTGTAGGGGTGGTCACCAACACTGGCGTGAACGTGTTCGCCGACCGCCTGTTGATGCTCTTCGCTCGCGATGTGGTCAAGCGCAACCCCAACGCCGAGATCATCTTTGATGTGAAGTGCACCCGTCGCCTCACGCCGCTGATCAAGGAATACGGCGGTCGCCCGCTAATGTGGAAGACCGGTCACTCGTTGATCAAAAAGAAAATGAAAGAAACCGGCGCCCTGCTGGCCGGCGAGATGAGCGGCCACGTGTTCTTCAAGGAGCGCTGGTTCGGCTTTGACGACGGCATTTACAGCGCCGCGCGCCTGCTGGAGATCCTCAGCAAGGAAGAATCCACCGCCGAAGAGCTGTTTCAGACCTTCCCGAACGATATTTCTACGCCAGAGATCAATATCCATGTGACCGAGGAGAGCAAATTCAGCATCATTGACGCACTGCACGATGCGCAATGGGGTGAAGGCGCCAACCTGACGTCCATTGATGGTGTACGAGTCGATTACGCCAAAGGCTGGGGCCTGGTTCGCGCATCCAACACCACTCCGGTGTTGGTGCTGCGTTTCGAGGCGGATACCGAGGCTGAGTTGCAGCGCATCAAGGACGTGTTCCACGCCCAGTTGAAACGTGTTGCCCCTGATCTCCAATTACCGTTCTGATCTTTTACCGGAGCCCTGAATGACCCTCGAACGCGAAGCCGCTGCCAACACCGCCAAGGTCCTGTCCGAAGCGTTGCCTTATATTCGACGCTACGTCGGCAAGACGCTGGTGATCAAGTACGGCGGCAATGCCATGGAAAGCGACGAGCTGAAAACCGGCTTTGCCCGCGACATCGTGCTGATGAAGGCCGTGGGCATCAACCCGGTGGTGGTGCATGGTGGCGGCCCGCAAATCGGCGACCTGCTCAAGCGTTTGTCGATCGAGAGTCATTTTATCGATGGCATGCGCGTCACTGACGCGCAGACCATGGACGTGGTGGAGATGGTCCTCGGCGGCCAGGTAAACAAAGACATCGTCAATCTGATCAACCGTCACGGCGGCAGCGCCATCGGCCTGACCGGCAAGGACGCGGAGCTGATCCGCGCGAAAAAACTGACGGTCACCCGTCAGACGCCGGAAATGACCCAGCCGGAAATCATCGATATCGGCCAAGTGGGCGAAGTGATCGGTATCAACACCGACCTACTGAACCTGCTGGTAAAAGGCGACTTCATCCCGGTGATCGCGCCCATCGGCGTGGGCGCCAACGGTGAGTCCTACAACATCAACGCCGACCTGGTGGCCGGCAAGGTGGCCGAGGCATTGAAGGCTGAAAAGCTGATGCTGCTGACCAATATCGCCGGCCTGATGGACAAGCAGGGCAAAGTGTTGACCGGCCTGACCACCCAACAAGTCGACGATCTGATCGCCGACGGCACCATCTACGGCGGCATGCTGCCGAAGATTCGTTGTGCCCTCGAAGCGGTGCAGGGCGGTGTGGGCAGCTCGCTGATCATCGATGGCCGCGTACCGAACGCGGTATTGCTGGAGATCTTCACCGACACCGGCATGGGCACGCTGATCAGCAACCGCAAGCGCCCCTAAGCGCTGAATACAAAAAGGCCCCCGTTCAATCCGATTGAACGGGGGCCTTTTTTATGCGGGACCTGTAAGCACTGCCAGTCAAGGTGGCAGGGGCCTGTGTCAGACCCCAAACTGCTCGCGGTACGCACGTACAGCAGGCAAGTGCTGCTTGAGCTGCGGGTCATCTTCCAGGAACTGCAACACCTGGTTCAACGACACAATACTCACCACCGGAATGCCGAAATCGCGCTCAACTTCCTGGATCGCCGACAACTCACCGTTGCCGCGTTCCTGGCGGTTCAGTGCAATCAGCACGCCGGCCGCTTTAGCGCCTTCCTGGGAAGCGATGATCTGCATCACTTCACGGATCGCGGTGCCGGCCGTAATCACATCATCGATGATCAACACATCGCCAGTCAGTGGCGCGCCGACCAGACTACCGCCCTCGCCATGGGCCTTGGCTTCTTTACGATTGAAGCACCAAGGCAAATCGCGCCCATGATGCTCGGCCAGGGCCACGGCCGTAGCGGCGGCCAAAGGGATGCCTTTGTAGGCGGGGCCAAACAGCACGTCGAAGGACATACCGCTTTCAACGATGGCTGCCGCGTAGAAACGGCCCAACTGCGCCAGGGCCGAACCGGAGTTGAACAGGCCGGCATTGAAGAAATACGGGCTGGTCCGCCCGGACTTGAGGGTGAACTCACCGAAGCGCAAAACCCCGCGATCGATGGCAAAACGAATGAAATCGCGTTGATACGCCTGCATGAAAAAAGCCTCAGATACCACGGATTTAGCTAATTAGGTAGACGGCGTGTATCATACACGCACGCGATTTTTGGGGCCATTTATGCGGATCATCAGTGTGAACGTTAATGGTATTCAGGCTGCAGTCGAGCGTGGTTTGCTCAGTTGGCTGCAAGCCCAGAATGCCGACGTCATCTGCCTGCAGGACACCCGCGCCTCCGCCTTTGAACTGGACGACCCAGCCTTCCAACTGGATGGCTACTTCCTTTATGCCTGCGATGCCGAAGTGCCCACCCAAGGTGGCGTGGCTTTGTACTCGCGGTTGCAACCCAAGGCGGTCATCAGCGGCCTCGGCTTCGAGACAGCCGACCGCTACGGGCGCTACCTGCAAGCCGATTTCGACAAGGTCAGCATCGCGACCTTGCTGCTTCCATCAGGGCAGAACGGCGATGAAGACTTGAACCAGAAGTTCAAGCTAATGGACGATTTCGCCCGTTATCTGGATAAACAGCGGCGCAAACGTCGCGAGTACATTTATTGTGGCTCGCTGTACGTGGCGCAACAGAAACTGGATATCAAGAACTGGCGCGACAGCCAGCAATCCCCAGGCTTCCTGGCGCCGGAACGGGCCTGGATGGATGAGATTGTCGGTAACATGGGTTACGTCGATGCCCTGCGCGAAGTCAGCCGTGAAGGCGATCAGTACAGCTGGTGGCCGGACAATGAACAGGCCGAGATGCTCAACCTGGGCTGGCGTTTCGATTACCAGCTGCTGACCCCAGGCCTGCGCCGGTTCGTTCGCAGCGCACGCCTGCCGCGCCAGCCGCGCTTCTCGCAACACGCGCCGCTGATCGTGGACTACGACTGGACGCTGACCATCTGAGGTCTTTTCCCAGGCACAAAAAAACCGACATCGCTGTCGGTTTTTTTGTGGGCGGTCATTATTTAACCAAACGCCAGGTCAGCGGATAGCGATAAGCGATCCCCTTGTTGGCCTTGATGCCACCAATGATGGTCAGCACCACAGTGGCAATCGCCAGAGCCGTCATCAGGAAAAAACCAATCACGGCGAATGCCAGCACGATACAGACCAACCAGGCGATAGCCACGGTGATCTGGAAGTTCAAGGCTTCCTTGCCCTGATCGTCGATGAACGGGTCCACTTCCTTTTTCATCTGCCACAGAATCAGCGGGCCGACGACACTGCCGAAAGGGAACACAAACCCGAGAAACGCCGCGAGATGGCACAGCATTGCACTCTGCCGAACCTCGTAGGAAGGCGTAGGTACCGGCATTTGGCTGTCATTCATGGCGCTTCTCCTTGAGGCGGTTTCAGTCGGCCAGGGCGGCGTTCTGCAGTTCGAAAATTTCGCTCATGCCTTTCTGGGCCAAGGCCAGCATGGCGTTCAGATCGGCCGGCTGGAATGGCGCGCCTTCGGCGGTGCCCTGCACTTCGATGAAACCACCGGTGCTGGTCATCACGACGTTCAGGTCGGTCTCGGCGGCGGAGTCTTCCAGGTAGTCCAGGTCCAGCACAGGCTCGCCCTGGTACATGCCGACCGACACGGCGGCGATCATCTGCTTGAGCGGGTCGCCGGCCTTGAGGCCGCCACGCTTCTTGATCACTTTCAAGGCGTCGACCAGGGCCACCATGGCGCCGGTGATGGACGCGGTACGGGTGCCGCCATCGGCCTGGATCACATCGCAGTCAACATACAGGGTCACGTCGCCCAGCTTGGACATGTCCAGGGCAGCGCGCAGGGAGCGGCCGATCAGGCGCTGGATTTCCAAGGTACGACCGCCTTGCTTGCCACGGCTGGCCTCACGCTGGTTACGCTCGCCGGTGGCGCGAGGCAGCATGCCGTATTCAGCGGTCAACCAACCCTGACCCTGCCCCTTGAGGAAACGCGGCACGCCATTTTCGACGCTGACGGTGCAAATGACCTTGGTATCGCCAAACTCGACCAGTACGGATCCCTCGGCGTGTTTGGTGTAGTTGCGGGTGATGCGGATCGAGCGGAGCTGATCGGCAACGCGACCACTTGGACGTTTCATAGGGGATACCTGTACTGAGGACGAAAACTGCCGGGCATTATAGAGCCGCGAACCGCTTCGGGGCACTTCTAAAAATTCAGTTACGAATGCTCGGCCTGTCGGCCTTTGTTTGGGCGCACTCGCCCCACTGCGCTACAATCCTGCGCCTTCGCAGCCTGCCTGCTTCATTTACCCATCAGCCCGTGATCGCGGGACTGCAACGCGAGGTACCCGCATGGTGCACAGCATGACCGCCTTCGCCCGCGTCGAAAAAGCCGGCGTCCAGGGCACCCTGAGCTGGGAATTGCGCTCGGTCAACAGCCGCTACCTGGAGCCGCACTTGCGTCTGCCGGAGTCGTTCCGCGACCTGGAAGGCGCCGTGCGCGAAGCGCTGCGCCAGGGCATTTCCCGCGGCAAGCTGGAATGCACCCTGCGCTTTACCGAAGAAACCACCGGCAAACCCTTGCAGGTCGACCGCGAACGCGCGGCGCAACTGGTCGCCGCCGCCGAAACCATTGCCGACCTGATCCAGCGCCCCGCGCCGCTCAACCCTCTCGAAGTGCTGGCCTGGCCGGGCGTACTGGTAGCCGACGCTATCGACCCGCAGGCCCTGAATGCCGAAGCCCTCGCGTTGTTCAACCAAGGCCTGAAGGAACTCAAGGCCGGTCGTGAGCGAGAAGGTGCCGAGCTGGCCCGTCTGATCAACGAGCGCCTGACCTCGATCGAAGAGGATGTGTCGATCCTGCGCGAGCTGGTGCCGCAGATGCTGGCCACCCAACGCCAGAAGGTGCTCGACCGTTTCGCCGATATGAAGGCCGACCTCGACCCGACGCGGCTGGAGCAGGAAATGGTGCTGCTGGCGCAGAAAAGTGACGTCGCCGAAGAACTCGATCGCCTCAGCACCCACATCCTCGAAGTGCGCCGCGTGCTCAAGTCCGGCGGCGCCGCCGGTCGGCGCCTTGATTTCCTGATGCAAGAACTCAACCGCGAAGCCAATACACTGGGCTCCAAGGCCTTCGATCCGCGCAGCACCCAGGCGGCGGTCAACCTCAAAGTGTTGATCGAGCAGATGCGCGAACAAGTACAGAATATTGAGTAAGGCAACCTCCATGACCCACAGCACCGGCACCCTGTACATCATTTCCGCCCCTTCGGGCGCGGGCAAGAGCAGTCTGGTCAAGGCCCTGACCGACACCAACGATCAGATCCGCATCTCGATCTCCCACACCACCCGCGCCATGCGCCCGGGTGAGGTGAACGGCGTGCACTATCACTTCGTCGAGCGCACCGAGTTCGTGAAGATGATCGAGCACGGCGACTTCCTGGAACGCGCCGAGGTGTTCGGCAACCTCTACGGAACCTCGCAAAGCCACTTGCAGCAGACCCTGGATGAAGGCCATGACCTGATCCTGGAAATCGACTGGCAGGGCGCCGAACAGGTGCGCAAGCTGATGCCCAATGCGCGCTCGATCTTTATCCTGCCGCCCTCGCTGCAAGCCCTGCACCAACGCCTGACCAACCGTGGCCAGGACAGCGACGAGATCATCGATGGCCGCATGCGTGAAGCCGTCAGCGAAATGAGCCACTACGTCGACTACGATTACCTGATCATCAACGACGACTTTTCACACGCGCTGGAGGACCTGAAGGCGATTTTCCGCGCCAATCAGCTCCAGCAGAAGCGCCAACAACAGCGTTTTGGCAAATTACTGGCCGAACTGCTCGGCTGATTGACGCTTCCCAAAACCGCTGCAAGGGCTTTACATTGGCACTTGCAGCGGTTTGACGAGGCTCCGCGAAAAATCAGCGCTTCCCTAAACGCTGGTGATTTTTTAAACTGCTCAGTCCGCTCGCCCAACCGGGCAGCGCGCATCTTGCATTCGCTCCGAGGAATACCATGGCCCGCGTAACCGTTGAAGACTGCCTAGAACACGTGGATAACCGCTTTGAGCTGGTCATGCTCTCTACCAAGCGTGCCCGTCAATTGGCCACTGGCGGCAAAGAGCCTCTGGTCCAGTGGGAAAACGACAAGCCGACCGTTGTCGCCCTGCGTGAAATCGCTGAAGGCCTGATGAGCTACGAGTTCATCGCCAACGCCGAAATCGTTGAGGACGAACCGCTGTTCGCAGCGTTCGAGGACGAGTCCAACGAGGCCGTCTAAGCCTATGCCTGGTCGACGTAGCACGGCGCGGGGTCAAAGCCATCGGCAGGAGTTCACACTTTGCCGAGCATAGACGCCCTCGCCGATCGCTTATCGGCCTACCTCGGCCCAGACCAGGTCAATCTGGTCCGCCGAGCGTATTTCTACGCCGAACAAGCCCACGACGGCCAACGCCGCCGCAGTGGCGAGGCGTACGTCACCCATCCTCTTGCGGTGGCTAATATTCTTGCCGACATGCACATGGACCATCAGAGCCTGATGGCCGCGATGCTGCATGACGTGATCGAAGACACCGGAATCGCCAAGGAAGCGCTCAGCTCCCAATTCGGCGAAACCGTGGCCGAACTGGTCGACGGGGTCAGCAAACTGACCCAGATGAATTTCGAGACCAAGGCCGAAGCCCAGGCGGAAAACTTCCAGAAGATGGCCATGGCCATGGCCCGCGATATCCGCGTGATCCTGGTCAAACTGGCCGACCGGCTGCACAACATGCGCACGCTGGAAGTGCTGTCCGGCGAAAAACGCCGGCGCATCGCCAAGGAAACCTTGGAAATCTATGCGCCCATCGCCAACCGGCTGGGCATGCACGCCATTCGCATCGAATTCGAAGACCTCGGCTTCAAGGCGATGCATCCCATGCGCTCGGCGCGCATCTACCAGGCGGTCAAGCGTGCCCGGGGCAACCGCAAGGAAATCGTCAACAAGATCGAAGAGTCGCTGAGCCATTGCCTGGCCATCGACGAAATCGAAGGCGAGGTCAGTGGCCGGCAGAAGCACATCTACGGCATCTATAAAAAGATGCGCGGCAAGCGTCGGGCCTTTAACGAGATCATGGACGTGTATGCGTTCCGGATCATCGTCGACAAGGTCGACACTTGCTACCGCGTGCTCGGCGCTGTGCATAATCTGTACAAACCCCTGCCCGGCCGCTTCAAGGACTACATCGCCATCCCCAAGGCCAACGGCTATCAGTCGCTGCATACCACGCTGTTCGGGATGCATGGCGTGCCGATCGAGATTCAGATCCGCACCCGTGAAATGGAAGAGATGGCCAACAACGGCATCGCCGCCCATTGGCTGTACAAATCCAGTGGCGACGAGCAGCCCAAAGGCACCCATGCCCGCGCCCGCCAATGGGTCAAAGGCGTGCTGGAAATGCAGCAACGCGCGGGCAACTCCCTAGAATTTATCGAAAGCGTGAAAATCGACCTGTTCCCGGACGAGGTCTACGTGTTCACGCCCAAGGGGCGGATCATGGAGCTGCCCAAGGGCTCCACGGCGGTCGACTTTGCCTATGCGGTACACACCGACGTAGGCAACAGCTGCATCGCCTGCCGCATCAACCGGCGCTTGGCGCCACTGTCGGAGCCGCTGCAAAGCGGTTCCACCGTGGAGATCGTCAGCGCACCGGGCGCACGACCGAACCCGGCCTGGCTCAATTTCGTGGTCACCGGCAAGGCCCGCACACACATTCGCCACGCCCTGAAACTGCAGCGCCGTTCCGAGTCCGTCAGCCTGGGCGAGCGCCTGCTGAACAAGGTACTCAACGGTTTCGACAGCGCCCTGGACAAGATTCCCCAAGAACGCGTGCAGGCGATGCTTCACGAATATCGCCAGGAAACCATCGAAGACCTGCTGGAAGATATCGGCCTGGGCAACCGCATGGCCTACGTGGTCGCCCGCCGCCTGCTGGGCGAGGGCGAGCAATTGCCGAGCCCCGAAGGCCCGTTGGCGATTCGCGGCACCGAGGGCCTGGTGCTCAGCTACGCCAAATGCTGCACACCGATCCCGGGCGATCCGATCGTCGGCCACCTGTCCGCGGGCAAAGGC
This sequence comes from Pseudomonas sp. S4_EA_1b, assembly GCF_016307435.1. Lineage (NCBI taxonomy): Bacteria > Pseudomonadati > Pseudomonadota > Gammaproteobacteria > Pseudomonadales > Pseudomonadaceae > Pseudomonas > Pseudomonas sp. S4_EA_1b. The sequence continues at coordinate 176,289 of NZ_JAEILC010000035.1, forward strand.
ATGGTGGTGCACCTGGACAACTGCCGCAACATCTCCGAAATCCGGCACAACCCGGAAAAATGCATCCAGCTTTCGTGGGCCAAGGATGTCACCGGCGAATTCAACGTCGAACTGCGCGTTGAGCTGGAGCACCAGCGCGGCCTGATCGCCCTGCTGGCCAGCAGCGTCAACGCCGCCGACGGCAACATCGAAAAGATCAGCATGGACGAACGCGATGGTCGCATCAGCGTGGTCCAACTGGTGGTCAGCGTACACGACCGCGTACACCTGGCCCGCGTGATCAAGAAGCTGCGCGCCTTGACCGGGGTCATCCGCATTACCCGCATGCGTGCGTAGTTCTTCAACCCCGCCACTGCCTATTACAAGGAGTCATTCATGACCAAGACTGTTATCACCAGCGACAAAGCCCCGGCCGCCATCGGTACTTACTCCCAGGCAATCAAGGCAGGCAATACCGTCTACATGTCCGGCCAGATTCCTCTGGACCCAAAAACCATGGAACTGGTGGAAGGCTTCGAAGCCCAGACCGTGCAAGTCTTCGAAAACCTCAAGTCCGTGGCCGAAGCCGCCGGCGGTTCGTTCAAGGACATCGTCAAACTGAACATTTTCCTCACCGACCTGAGCCACTTCGCCAAGGTCAACGAGATCATGGGCAAGTACTTCGAACAGCCGTACCCAGCCCGTGCCGCCATCGGCGTGGCAGCCCTGCCAAAAGGCGCGCAGGTTGAGATGGACGCGATTCTGGTGATCGAGTAAAACACCCGGCGCAGCCCCCACAGGCTGCGCCGACCTCGTTTTAAAAGGATTTCATGATGCGCAAAGCGCTTGTAGCTTCTTCATTGCTCGCCCTGTTGCTCGGCGGCTGTGCCAGCAACCCTGCCGACCAAGACGTAAGCGGCACTTGGATCAATCAGGTCGCCATTGATGCGGCAGCCAAGGGCGGCCCTCTGCGTGAAGCGCTGCAAAGCTTTGGCCCGAACCTCGAATGGGAGGTCAACGTCAAGGCATCTCAAGCCCGTTACTACAACGGTTTTGAGGTCGCCGAAGGCAAGTTGCTCGGGCAACAATCCGGCGCCTGGAGCGTGGACTTCTATGGCAGCTCCGCCACCGAACTCAAGCGCAAAGGTAAGCAGTTGCTGCAAGTGGCCAACGATAACGAGCCCGAGCAACTGTTCGCCCGTGCTAAAGACCCAGCCCCGGAAGGCGCACCATTGGGCGCCAACTTCGAACGAGCGCTCTATGCCGCCTACCTGGGCGGCGACTGGAAAATCACCGACGGCTTCGGCAACGGCGCAATCGTGCAGTTCCAGGCCGACGGCAAGGTTGTCGGCCTACCCAAAGTCGACCGGTATTCGCTGTGCCTGGCAGGCGATTGCGCCTCTATGAGCGGCGGCTACGACAGCATCTGGCTGCAACTCAATGGCCAGGGCAACCCTTGGATTTTCATGCGCAAGGGCAAACAGCTGGAAATTTTCCAGGCGGTCAATACGGCACAGGCAGACGAAGTACCTTCGTTTACGCCAGGCCCACGCCAATGGCTGTTGGAAAAACAGTAACGACCCTTGCAGGCAGTTGAATGTGAGAGGGGCAGGCCCCTCCCACATTTTTCAGATCGTGTTTCAGCCCTTGAGGATCGCCGCGTAGCCTTCCCGGTAAGTCGGGTATGTCGGTACCCAGCCCAGCGCCTTGATCCGCGCGTTGCTGCATTGCTTGCTCCCCGCACGCCGCACACTGGCCTCGTCTGACCACTCTGTCACGCCCAGATAATCGCGCAGCCAGGCCACCACTTCGGCCAGCGGCGCCGGCGCGTCGTCCACACCGATATAGACCTTATCCAGCGAACCGCCCTTCTCCACATGCCGCAGCAAAAACGCGAGCAAGCCTGCTGCGTCGTCCGCGTGGATCCGGTTGCCATATAACGGTGGATCTACCGCCACCCGGTAACCTTGGCGCACCTGGGTCAGCAACCATTCGCGGCCTGGGCCGTAAATGCCGGTTAACCGCACAATGCTGGCAGGAATGCCGCTGTTCAAGGCAACCTGCTCGGCTTCGAGCATGATCTGCCCGGAATAGCCTTTGGCCTGGGTTTCGGACGTTTCGTCGACCCATTCACCGTTCTGCTGCCCATACACACTGCTGCTGGACACAAACAGCAGATGTTTGGGTTGCTGGCCGTAATCGCCGAGCCACTCCAGAACATGTTGCAGCCCCTGCACGTAAGCCGCGCGGTAGCCAGCTTCATCGTGATCGGTCGCGGCGGCGCAATACACCAGGTAATCCACGCCGCCGATTGGCCAGGTATCGGGGCAGTCCTTTTTGAACAGGTCACCGCCAATGCCGATCACCCCGACAGGCAAGCGCGAAATGTCGCGCCGCAGGCCGTACACCTCCCATTCCGAGGCAAGCAATTGGCTGGCTAACCGACTCCCCACATCGCCACATCCGACAATCACAACAGAAGGCGCGGACATCATAAAACTCCGTATTGAAAGGTCTAGGTTAGCCCTCTCAGTTGACCGACGGCCAGAAAAAGGGCAAATAAAGTTACTGTATTACTTCTGTTAACAAGAATTACTTGCAATAATGACCACCCATTTGTCCTCGCCCCTTGCTCTGGGTCTGGAAGGACAATCACTCATTCTTTCTCTCAGGTCCGGCCAGCATGACACGTAATACAACCCCCGCTTCGCCAACCAAGCCTCACAGCCCCTCCCGCGCCTGGCGCGCGATTGCTGCGCTGCTGTTCAGCGTTCTGCTGGCGCCGACCGCCGCATTCGCCGATGCCACCGCACCCGCCACACCTGCTGCCGCCGAGCAGAATGCCGCCACCCCGCCCGCACCGCCTGCCGCGCCAGTCGCCACCGACCCGGCCGCCCCGGCTGCGGACGACACCGGTGTGGTGCTGGAAGAGAACAACACCTTGGGCATGGCCCACGACCTGTCGCCCTGGGGTATGTACCAGAACGCTGACGTGGTGGTGAAAGCTGTGATGATCGGCCTGGCCATAGCCTCGATCATCACTTGGACCATCTGGATAGCCAAAGGCTTCGAGCTGCTGGGCGCCAAGCGTCGCCTGCGTACTGAAATCGTCCATCTGAAAAAGGCCACCACCCTCAAGGAAGCCAGCGAAAGCGCAGCCAAGAAAGGCACCCTGGCCAATACCCTGGTGCACGATGCACTGGAAGAGATGCGCCTGTCGGCCAACACTCGCGAAAAAGAAGGCATCAAAGAGCGTGTCGCCTTCCGCCTTGAGCGTCTGGTGGCTGCCTGCGGCCGCAACATGAGCAGCGGCACCGGCGTTCTCGCGACCATCGGCTCCACCGCACCGTTCGTAGGTCTGTTCGGCACCGTATGGGGCATCATGAACAGCTTTATCGGCATCGCCAAAACCCAGACCACCAACCTCGCCGTGGTTGCCCCCGGCATCGCCGAAGCTCTGCTGGCAACTGCTTTGGGTCTGGTGGCAGCGATCCCGGCAGTGGTGATCTACAACGTCTTCGCCCGTTCGATTGCCGGCTACAAGGCCCAGGTGTCGGATGCGTCGGCGGAAGTCCTGCTGCTGGTCAGCCGCGACCTCGACCACCTGCCTACCGAGCGCAGCTCGCAACCGCACATGGTGAAAGTGGGGTAATCGGCCATGGGCCTGCATTTGAATCAAGGCGACGACGAACTCGTCGAGAACCACGAAATCAACGTCACGCCGTTTATCGACGTGATGCTGGTGCTGCTGATCATCTTCATGGTGGCGGCACCGTTGGCCACCGTAGACATCAAGGTCGACCTGCCCGCCTCCAGCGCCAAACCGGCGCCACGGCCGGAAAAACCGATCTTCCTCAGCGTCAAGGCAGATCAACGTCTGTTCCTGGGCGAAGAAGAAGTCAAAGCCGAGACCCTGGGGCCGGTGCTCGACGCCAAGACCCAAGGCAAGAAGGACACGACAATCTTCTTCCAAGCCGACAAAGGCGTGGACTACGGCGATCTGATGAGCGTGATGGATGCCCTGCGGGCGGCCGGCTACCTCAAGGTTGGCCTGGTTGGACTTGAGACGGCAGCCAAGAAATGATCACGACGCGCCACAAACTGACGCGTTATGGCACCAGCCTCGCCGTCGTACTGGGCGTGCATGCCATCGCGATTGCCATCGCACTCCACTGGTCGGCGCCGCGCACGGTGCAGTTGCCGCCGGCTGCCATGGTCATCGACCTGGCGCCTGCTCCCGCACCGCCACCGCCTCCGGCCCCGCCGAAGGTGGTGACACCGCCGCAGCCGCCCGCCCCGGTGGAAGAGCTGCCGCTGCCAAAAATGGCCGAAGCGCCCAAGCCGACGATCCAGGTGCCCAAGCCGGTCAAGCCCAAGCCCAAACCCCAGCCGCCCAAGCCGGTGGAGAAAAAGCCCGAGCCGCCCAAGGAAAAACCTTCCGAGGAGCCACCGAGCGATACGCCGCCGACCCAAGCGCCACCGCAGAAATCGGCACAGCCTGCACCAGGGCCGTCGCCACAACAGCTGGCGGCCAAGGCGTCTTGGGAAGGCACGTTGCTGGCCCACTTGCAGAAGTACAAGAAGTATCCGCCAGGCGCCCAGGCCCGAGGCAAGGAAGGTCTGAACCGCCTGAAGTTCGTGGTCGATGCCGAAGGCAATGTGCTGTCCTACGAGCTGGTGGGCCTTTCCGGCAACGCCGACCTGGACCGCGCCACCCTGGACATGATCCGTCGTGCCCAACCGCTGCCCAAACCGCCGGCCGATATGGTCAAGAGCGGCAGCATCGAGATCGTTGCACCGTTCGTGTACAACATCGAAAAGCGTCGTCGCTGAACATGAGTGTGGCGAGGGGTAACCCTCGTCACTTTCAGCAAAATCCTCAGCAGTTCCCACTCAATCCCTAACAAACTTCTGATAACGTGCGTCTATCGATTGCAGCCGGTATGCTTGGCTCGCAACCTCATGGACGCCCGCTATGACTCTTACAGAATTACGCTACATCGTGACCCTCGCCCAAGAGCAACACTTTGGCCATGCGGCCGAGCGCTGCCATGTCAGCCAGCCGACGCTGTCGGTGGGCGTGAAAAAGCTTGAAGACGAACTCGGTGTGCTGATTTTCGAGCGCAGCAAGAGCGCCGTGCGCCTCACGCCAGTAGGCGAAGGCATCGTCGCCCAGGCCCAAAAGGTGCTGGAGCAGGCGCAAAGCATTCGCGAACTGGCCCAGGCCGGCAAGAACCAACTGACCGCGCCGCTCAAGGTCGGGGCCATCTACACCGTCGGCCCATACCTGTTCCCGCACTTGATTCCGCAACTGCACCGCGTCGCGCCGCAGATGCCGTTGTATATCGAAGAGAACTTCACCCACGTACTGCGCGACAAACTGCGCAACGGCGAGCTGGATGCGATCATCATCGCCCTGCCGTTCAACGAAGCGGACGTGCTCACCCTGGCGCTCTACGACGAGCCGTTCCAGGTGCTGATGCCCGCCTCGCACCCGTGGACCAAAAAAGCCAGCATCGACGCTGCCCTGCTCAACGACAAGAGCCTGCTGCTGCTCGGTGAAGGCCACTGCTTCCGCGATCAGGTGCTGGAAGCCTGCCCGACCCTCACCAAGGGCAACGACGGCGCCAAGCACACCACCGTGGAATCCAGCTCCCTGGAAACCATCCGCCACATGGTCGCCTCGGGCCTGGGCATCTCGATCCTGCCGCTGTCGGCGGTGGACAGCCATCACTACGCCCCCGGCGTAATCGAAGTACGCCCGCTTACACCGCCGGTGCCGTTCCGCACGGTGGCCATCGCCTGGCGCGCCAGCTTCCCACGGCCCAAGGCGATTGAGATCCTCGCCGACTCGATCCGCCTGTGCTCGGTGGCCAAGCCGACTGCGGCGAGCTAAGTAGCCGTATGACTGAGCTGTCGCAGGTGTCGGTGACGGCACTCAAGGGTGTCGGTGAGGCCATGGCCGAGAAGTTGGCAAAGGTCGGCCTGGAGAACCTCCAGGACGTGCTGTTCCATCTGCCCCTGCGCTATCAGGACCGCACCCGCGTGGTGCCCATCGGCCACTTGCGCCCTGGGCAGGATGCGGTGATCGAAGGCACCGTCAGCGGTGCCGATGTGGTGATGGGCAAGCGCCGCAGCCTGGTGGTGCGCTTGCAGGACGGTACCGGCGGCCTGAGCCTGCGTTTCTACCACTTCAGCAATGCGCAGAAAGAGGGCCTCAAGCGCGGCACCCGCGTGCGCTGCTACGGTGAGGCCCGGCCCGGCGCGTCGGGCCTGGAGATCTACCACCCGGAATACCGCGCCATCACCGGCGACGAACCGCCACCGGTAGATACCACCCTCACCCCGATCTACCCGCTCACCGAAGGCCTGACTCAACAGCGCCTGCGCCAGTTGTGCATGCAGACGCTGTCCATGCTCGGCCCCACCAGCCTGCCCGACTGGCTGCCCTTGGAGTTGGCCCGCGATTACCAGTTGGCGCCACTGGCCGATGCGATTCGCTACCTGCATCACCCCCCCGCCGATGCCGACGTGGACGAGCTGGCCCTGGGTCATCACTGGGCCCAGCACCGCCTGGCCTTTGAAGAGTTGCTGACTCACCAACTGTCCCAGCAACGCCTGCGCGAAAGCATGCGCTCCCTGCGCGCGCCGGCGATGCCCAAGGCCACGCGTCTGCCCGCGCAATACTTGGCCAATCTCGGCTTTACGCCGACCGGCGCCCAGCAGCGCGTAGGCAACGAAATCGCCTACGACCTGAGCCAGCACGAACCCATGCTGCGCCTGATCCAGGGCGACGTCGGCGCAGGCAAGACCGTGGTCGCCGCCCTCGCCGCGCTGCAGGCGCTGGAAGCCGGTTACCAGGTCGCGCTGATGGCCCCTACCGAGATTCTCGCCGAGCAGCATTTCATCACCTTCAAGCGCTGGCTCGAACCGCTGGGCCTGGAAGTGGCGTGGCTGGCGGGCAAGCTCAAGGGCAAGAACCGCGTAGCCGCCCTGGAGCAGATCGCCGCCGGTGCCCCCATGGTGGTGGGCACCCACGCGCTGTTTCAAGACGAAGTGCAGTTCAAGAACCTGGCGCTGGTGATCATCGACGAACAACACCGCTTCGGCGTGCAGCAACGCCTGGCCCTGCGCCAGAAAGGCGTGGGCGGACGCATGAGCCCGCATCAGCTGATCATGACTGCCACGCCAATCCCACGCACTCTGGCGATGAGCGCTTACGCCGACCTCGACACCTCGATCCTCGACGAATTGCCGCCCGGTCGCACCCCGGTCAACACCGTGCTGGTCACCGATACGCGGCGGGTCGAGGTGATCGAGCGCGTGCGCGGCGCGTGCGCCGAAGGGCGCCAGGCGTACTGGGTCTGCACGCTGATCGAAGAGTCCGAAGAGCTGACCTGCCAGGCCGCCGAAACCACCTACGAAGACCTCACCAGCGCCTTGGGCGAACTCAAGGTCGGGCTGATCCATGGTCGTATGAAACCGGCGGAAAAAGCGGCGGTGATGGCCGAATTCAAGGCCGGCAACCTGCAACTGCTGGTGGCCACTACGGTGATCGAAGTCGGCGTGGACGTGCCCAACGCCAGTCTGATGATTATCGAGAACCCCGAACGCCTGGGCCTGGCGCAATTGCACCAACTGCGCGGCCGCGTCGGTCGAGGCAGCGCCGCCAGCCACTGCGTGCTGCTATACCACCCACCGCTATCGCAGATCGGCCGCCAGCGCCTGGGCATCATGCGCGAAACCAACGACGGTTTTGTCATCGCCGAAAAAGACCTCGAACTGCGCGGCCCCGGTGAAATGCTCGGCACGCGCCAGACCGGCCTGTTGCAGTTCAAAGTGGCCGACCTGATGCGCGACGCCGACCTGCTGCCGGCCGTCCGCGATGCGGCGCAAGCCCTGCTGGAGCGCTGGCCGGATCATGTCAGCCCGCTGTTGGATCGCTGGCTGCGGCACGGTCAGCAATACGGCCAGGTTTGACGCTACAGAAGCAAAAGGCGTCGCGGATCCCCAACCGGGTCACAAAAAGCACTTATCCGACCAACACTTGTATCAAGCTGGTTATACTTCGGTGACTGTACGAAATTGGATCAGGCCATGTCAGAAGTTGCCCACGCCACAGCCCCGCTGGCCGCCCCGCCGGTTATCCGCGCCCTGCTCGCCAAGCTTGCCGTCAGCTACACGGAAGTCGCCGAACAACCGGGCCTGAATCCTGCGCAAAAGGTGCAGGCCGTGCTGTTGGAAGACGCGGTGGGCGCACTGATGGTGCTGTTTCCCCAGAACCAACTGCTGGACCTCAACCGCCTCGCCGAACTCACTGGGCGTCGCCTGACCGCCGTGGCGCCGGATCGCATCAAGCGCATGCTGGACAAGCACGACCTGAAACTGCTGCCGGGCCTGCCGCCGCTCACCAGTTCGCCATGCCTGTACGAAGGCAGCCTGCTCAACGAGCCGAGCCTGTTGGTGCATTCGGGCGAAGCCGGGCTGCTGCTGGAAATCCCCACCGATGCCTTCAAGACGATGCTCACCAAGGCCAGCGCCGCGCAATTCGGCGAGCCGTTGAGCAATATCCGCCCGAACCTCGACCGCCCTAATGATGACCGCGAGGAAATCACCCAGGCGATGCAGGCGTTCACCGCTCGCCGTATCCAGCAGCGCCTGGAAGCGACCATCGAAATTCCACCGCTGGCCGACACTGCGCAGAAGATCATCAAGCTGCGGGTCGACCCCAACGCCACCATCGACGACATCACCGGCGTGGTGGAAACCGACCCGGCGCTGGCGGCGCAGGTGGTGAGCTGGGCGGCGTCGCCGTACTACGCGTCGCCGGGCAAGATCCGCTCCGTGGAAGACGCCATTGTGCGCGTGCTGGGGTTCGACCTGGTGATCAACCTGGCGCTGGGCCTGGCCCTGGGCAAAACCTTGAGCCTGCCCAAGGACCATCCGCAACAGGCCACGCCGTACTGGCACCAGTCGATCTACACCGCGGCCGTGATCGAGGGCCTGACCCGCGCCATGCCCCGCGCCCAGCGCCCGGAAGCGGGCCTGACGTACCTCGCAGGCCTGCTGCACAACTTTGGCTACCTGTTGCTGGCCCATGTGTTCCCGCCGCACTTCTCGCTGATCTGCCGCCACTTGGAGGTCAACCCGCACCTGTGCCACAGCTATGTGGAACAGCACTTGCTGGGCATCAGCCGCGAGCAGATCGGCGCCTGGTTGATGCGTTATTGGGACATGCCGGACGAATTGTCCACCGCCCTGCGCTTCCAGCACGACCCGACCTACGACGGCAACTACGCCGAGTATCCGAACCTGGTGTGCCTGGCCGTTCGCCTGCTGCGCAGCCGTGGGATCGGTTCCGGACCGGACGAGGCGATCCCGGATGCACTGCTTGAGCGTCTGGGCTTGAGCCGGGACAAAGCTGACGAAGTGGTGGGTAAGGTGCTGGACGCCGAAGTCTTGCTGCGCGAATTGGCTTCGCAATTCACTCAGGGCTGAGTGTGGCGCCTGTCAGATAGCAATCGGGGGCAAGCCCCCTCCCACATGGGAATGCATTCCAAATGTGGGAGGGGGCTTGCCCCCGATAAATCCAACTCGGTCTAGCTGAAGAGCCCTACTTCTTTTTCTTCGGCTTCATGTACTTCGTCAGCCCCTGGAACCAGATTACCAGCGCCGGGTTGCCCTTGATCTGAATCGACTTGTCCTGAATCCCCGTCATAAACGCCAGTTGCTTGTTTTTCGCCTGCATCGTGGCGAAGCCGTAGGCGGCGTCTTTAAAGGCAATGGCAAACGCCGGCGCGGGGTGAACACCCGAGCGGCTGGTGATGCGCTGATCTTTGACGATGAAATGACGGGCTACCTTGCCGTCGAGGGTCTGCAACTGGAACGCCAGGTCTTTATCACCCAGCTGTTGCTGAAAGGCAGGGTTGGTGCGGCTGGCTTTGCCCATCATCAGGCCCAACACCCACAGGAGAAGACGAAATTTCATGCACACGGCCTCGGTGTAATTATTGAGTGGCCGCAGCAGTGTAGCGATTTGTCGGAAGAACGCCACCGATCTCGCGCTTTAGCGGGAGATCGGCTGGCGTTTAACGCTTATAGCAACATGTTGCTTAAACGTTAGGGCAAGGGACCGGTGCCCAGTCGGCCAGGTTTGGATCGCGGCAGGTGCCTTCGATCTGTGCCTTACCGGCGCTGGCGACCTGCTTGCTTTCAGCTTGCTTGGTCTGCGCGGTCTGCAGGGTTTTCTCGGTAGCGACGGCTTCTTTCGGCACCACCGGCAGCACTGGCTTCTTGGCCGGTTTCACAGCCTTTTTGCCCTTGGTCGGAGCAACCACCGGAGTGGTATCGGCAGTGGCCACGGTCACCACGTCGTTACGCTGCACGCCGACCTGTTGCAGGTCTTTCTCGTAAGCCTGGGTGTAGTTGTTCAGGTCTTCGGCGGCTTTGCCGTTGACCGCTACGATCAGGTCGTTGGATTCCTTCAGGCCGGCGACGATTTCCGCCAGGCGCTTGCGGCCTTCGGTGTCGTTGACGGTCTTGGCTTTGCGATCGGCCACCAGCTTGGTGAACGCGCTCTGGTAGCACTGCTGCGAGGCTTTGGCGTAGGCGGTGCTGCGGTCGATGTCGGACGCGCTCTTGTTGACGTCGGCCGCGTAGGACGCAATGCGCTGGTTGTCGTCGGCAATCTGCTTCTGACGCTCGGTGTAGTAACCCGCCGCGCCGCCGGCCAGGGCACCGCCCGCCGCGCCGATGGCGGCGTTACGGCCGCGCTTGTCCTTGTCGCCGCTCAACACGCCCAGCAGGGCACCGCCGGCAGCGCCGATGGCCGCGCCGGTTACGACCGACTTGGTCATGTCCGAATCGGTGGCACGCAGGTGCTGGACCGGCTCGTAGCAGCTTGGGTAGTACTCGACCTTGGTGCTCGACGCGACCTTGGACGCCGGCGACGTGGCGCAACCGGTCAGTACGGTGCTGAAACCGGCTGCGATCAGCAGCAAGTGACGCTTGGAAACCGCCTTACGGGAAAAAAGCATAAGTTGTGTTCTCTTCTAAGTTTGACTTGCCCAGCACGGCCGATGCCGCCTGAGTCCCTTCCAAGCTCGCCATACAGCCAACGATCAAGACCGCTGACCGCTCGCTGCGAGCAATTCCTTCAAGATCGTTGCCGGGTCGGCCCGCTGTTGCTTGCGGTAGTTGCCGACATGGCGAACGAACAGTGTTGCGCGCGTCACCAGGCTCTTGCCGAGCACCGGTTTGCGATCCAACTCTTCCTTGATCCGTTGAAACTGCGCCTGGATCACCGCATCGGTATAGCGGGTGCCGGTGGCCAGGTTGTCGATATAGATCGCTACCGCGCCGTCGAGCGCGCTGCGACCGTTCTGGATGGCCGTGGCAAACAACTGCGCGCTGGCTTCGTCCTTGTTGTCCACCGCCTGCTGCCGACTCTTCTGCAAGTTGATCAGCCGAATGTTGTAGTTGCTGATCGTCTCGGCCACCAGGGCCGCCGACTGGATCAGGTTGCCCGCCGCTTCTTCGCGCTGTTGAGCGATCAGCGATACGTTGCGTTTGAGTTCCTCGTTGACCAGGCCCAATTCGGCTTGCAGCTTGGGGTCGACGCTGGCGGCAATGATGCTGTCCAGGCGCTTGGTCGGGTCCTGAGCGTCGTCGATGGCGTCGGTCAACGAGGCCAGGCGACCTTCTTTCTGCCACTGCGCAAACAGCTCCTTGTAGCGCGAGCGCGGCGCCGACAGTGCGCCAATCGCCACGCGGAAACCGGTGGTCTCGTTGCTTTGCTCGGTGCCGTCGGCGGCGAACAATGGGTACTCACGGCGCATGCCGGTGAACAACGTGCCCTCGCCTTCCAGGTAATTACCGCCCTTGACCACAAACCCGCCATAGGTGCCCTGACGGCGGCCGGCGTGGACCAGTTGGAAGGATTCCTGGACCATTTCCGCAGCGTTGCCAATCACATCGAACATGCCGATCGGGTTGGGCAGTTTGGTGCCGATGGGCATCAACCGCGCGGCCTGGCCAGTACCGCCGGCCACTTGGTTGAAGACAGCGTAGTCGCCCAGCGGGCCGTCACTGTCGCTGCCTTCGGTGCGGCGCGGGAACAGCCGCCCTTCCAGGTCCTGACGGCTCACGGCCTGGGCGCCACGGGCGGCGAATTCCCACTCCACTTCGGTGGGTAGGCGTACAAAGCCCACACCGCCATCGTCCTCGGACGAGCCGCGACCACTGACCGGCAGCGCATCCCGGTGATATTTGAGCAGCCAGGCGCTGTACACCGCCGAGAACCGCTCGGCCTCAAACCGCGACAACTTCACCTTGGGCAAACGCGCGGCCATACCGGTCGGCGCGTCACAGGCCGGGGCCGGCTCGCCGCTGGCCAAGGACTGCGCCTGGGCCATCACCTGAGCGTATTGGCGCGCGGTCACTTCGTACTTACCGATGAAATACAGCATCGGTTTGAGCGGCGTTTTGGCGTCGGTCTTGGGCATCACCGGCGTGATGACTTTGCTCCAGTCCTTGGGCAGGTCTTTAAGGGTGAACTGACCGTTGATGAAGTCGCGACGGTAGCCGGAGATAAACGACTGCTGGTAACCGGCTTCGCCTTCGCTGAAGGGGTAACCGAGGCTGATCTCACGGTCATCGAGGGTTCCCTGGGCCAACACGTAGGCGTAGCGGAACACCATGTTGCCTTCGCAGGGCAGCGGCAGGCTCACGTCATCCGGCAACGGTTTGGGGTTGTCCAGCTTGTCGCTGGCTTCATCGGCCCAGGCCAGGGAGGCCAGGCTCAGCGCCACACAGGCGCCCAATAACTTATACATCTCTGATCCCTTCAGAAGCCTGGATACGCGCCACCCGCCAACCGCCACAGGCCGCCGCCACGGCGCTGACGCCGAGCACGGCCACCAGGGCCAAGCCATAGTGATGCGCCAACAGATGACTGGCGTGTTCGCCCGGCACCTGCACGAATAATTGATTCAACCCCGCCTCGGCCAGGCCGTATAACCCGGCGCTGAACACGGCGGCAAACCCCGCGCTGTACAGCGCCTGCAACACCACAAACAGCAACAGCGCACCGGTGGAAAACCCCAGCAGGCGCAGCACCGACAATTCTCGACGCTTGCGCGCCACCGCGGCCAGGGCACCGGCGAAAATCGCCGCGAACGCCCCGGCCAATGCCAACCCGGCGATGATCCAGAACACAATCGACAGGTTGCGACTCAAGGATTGCACCTGTGCAATGCTCAACGCCTGGGTCGACACCAGCATGTTCTGCCTCGCAAAAAACACTCGTAACGGCTCCACATCGTTGAGACCGCGCGCATACAAACGAAACGCCGGGTAGACGCGCTGCTCACCCACGCCCACCGCCTCACCGTCCCACCCCAGCGCCGGCACCGCACGGCCGTCGCGATAGTCTTCCGCCGCTTCGAGCAAGCCCAGCCCGGCGAACAGTCCGTCCCGGGCGAACGCTTCCAGGGGCAACACCGCCAGCACCTGCAACCGCATATGACGCGCCTCGACACGCCCGGCCACTTGTCGTGCGAAACGGGTCTCCAGCCAGTCACCGGGCCGCGCCGCGAGTTTCTCGGCGGCGGTGTGGCTCAGGACGATCTGCTCCAGCCCCTTAGGCACCGGCAAACCGCCAAGCAGCGGATCGCCCGGCGCGGTCGGCAGCATCTCCAGCACCAATGTGCCCACCTGCGCCGTGGCCGCAATCTGCCGCGTACGCGGGATGGCGAACGCCACGTCCGGCCGTTGACCCAGTTGCTCGATAAACGCGCTGCTGAATCGACCACCGCCCAGCGGAATAATTTCACGGGTGGCGGGGTCCGTCTCCAAACGTTCGGTCAAACTGCTGACCAGTCCAAATTTCAGGCCGAATAACACCAGCAACGGTGCGATCACCGCCACCAACGCCAGCACCGAGCAGGCCGACAGCCACGCGTCGTTGCGGTAGTCCTGCCAGGCGAGCGACGCCACCAGAGGAATGCGCATCAACCGGCCTCCCCCAGCGTCGCCGTGACGCCACCGTCGTTGTCGCGTCGGCAATGGATGCGTCGAACCTGCAAGCCACTTGCGCGAGCCAACGGCTCATCGTGGGTGGCGATCACACAGGCGGCGCGATGTTCACGGGCCTGAGCCAGCAAGGCGTGCATGACCCGCTCGGCATTCAACGGATCGAGGGACGCCGTGGGTTCGTCCGCCAATACCAGTTGCGGCGCATGGGCCAAGGCACGGGCACAGCTGACGCGCTGGCGCTGGCCCACCGATAACGCCGAAGGCTTCTTGCCCAACTGATCGCTGATTTCCAATTGGTCGGCCAGCCGCGCCACGCTGCCGTCATCCTTCAAGCCAAGTAGCTGGCGAGACAACGCGATATTGCCGCGCACATCCAGAAACCCCAGTAGCCCGCCGGTTTGCAACACGTAACCCAGGTGCTGACTGCGCAACCGGGCCAAGGTCGATTGCTGATCGGCGCGCCACAGCCCGGCAATGTCCTGTTGATTGAACTCAAAGCGGCCTACCTGATCCGGCGCCAGCACCAGTGCGAGCAGGTCCAGCAAGGTGCTTTTGCCACAGCCGCTGGGGCCGACTATCGCCACTTGCTCGCCCGCACGCAGGTGCAGCGCCGGGATCACCAGGCTGTAGCGCTGGCTACCGGCGCCCCGGCTCTTGTGCACGGCGCTCAGGTTCAGCATCACGGCAGCGTCGACAAGGGCACGCGGTACAACGCGTCACCCGGCTCGGCATCGCCGAAACGGACCCAGTTGGCCACGTCGTTGTGGAAGGTTTCGTAGAGGCGGATTTTCGAATCCAACTCGTCGATAAAGTCTTCCTGCTCGGCCACGCTCAGCGACAACCACAAATCCTGGGTCATGTTCAGCGACTTGCTGCGGTACGGCAGGCCCTCCAGGTATTCGCCGAGGATGCCGCCGTCGGCCAGGTTGCCGCCCTTGCGCAGGGCCTGCGGGTCGCGGCTCATGTAGGCCGAGGCGCTGGCGATTTCCTGGAAGAAGTCCTTGGGTGAGGTCTGGGTTTTGCGCGCGGCGTCGACGATCAGCTTGAGCGATTGCTGCAAATCGTTGAGCTGCAGCTTGGTCAGCATCACGCACACTTGGAACGCCGGCAGCGCCGGGTTGGTCAGGTCGCGGTCGGCGGTCCAGGCGCTGACCAGTTGCGGCGCCTGGCTCGCAGTTTTGCGACCGAGGAAGTCCATGTGCATCGCATAACCGACCGCCGCGGATTTATCCGCCAGGCTTGGTGCCGAGCTGAGCGTCGGCACCGCTTGCGGTGTGTTGCTGCGCACTTGGTGAACGAGGTTGGCGAACACCGTGCCGATCTCATCCACTCGCTCGCCCAGTTTGCGTACGTCGCCGCCCGGCACCGGCGTGTAGAGGTCGCCGATCTGTGGGTTGGCGTCGGCGGTAAGAATGCGGTACTGGCTTTCGGCGCCGGCGTGGGTTTTCTTGCCGGCGTCGGTGCGCAGGTGCAAGGCGTAGATTTTGATCTGCTTGCCCAACGCAGCCTGGCGCACTTCGGCTTCGTTCATCTGGGTGGCGGCGAACGGGTCGTTCTTGCGCAGCGCGCCGGCATCGGTCACCAACAGGATGATGCGCCCGCCGTAGCCGGACCAGTCCATGCCTTCGACGGCCTGCATTACCCCGGCAAACGCATCTTCGTTGAACGAGTGGCTGGAGACCGTAGAGGCTTTGACCTGGCGCGCCATGTCGAGAAAGCGTTGCGGGTCGCGGCCCTGATCGAGGGTGATCAAGGTTTTAGCCACGTATTCCAGGCCAGGGGTTTTCTTGATGCTGTTACGGAAGCCCACCAACCCGAAGCTCACGCTGTCCAGCTCGCCACGTTCGGCGATGCGGGTTTGCAGTTCGTGTACCACGTCGCGGACCTGGTCGATATACGGCTGCATCGACACAGTGGTGTCCACCACCAACACCACGGCCGTGCGGAACGCATCGGCGTTGGCGTTGAGTATCGGCGTTGCGGGCTTGGCCACGGGGCTGCTGCCGGGGTCGATGGACGCTACGTTAAGCAACTGCACCGGCTGGCCGTTTTCGTCGAAGCTTTCTTTGGAATCAAAGATCGGCAGCAGATAAAACTGGTTCTGCGGCACCGCGCTGGCGGCCGGTTCCAAGGCCAGCACCTGGCCGTTGTCTTCACTATTTTTCTGCGCCTTGGCCAGCACGTTTTTGGCGGCGGCGGGGTCGGCGAGCAATTTCTCCACTTCGCCGGATTGACGCAGGAACATCACCGGCGCGCGGCCCGAGCGTTCGGTGAACTTGAGCACCAGGCTCTGCTTCCAGTCGCTGACCTGAGTGGCCGGCAACCAGCCGTCGCTGCGACCATCGGTGGCGGCGCCGACGCGCACCCACGGTTGGCCACCCACGTCTTTACGCTGGTACACGTACAGCACGGAGAACGCCGGCAGCGCCTTGCCCGGCGCACTGCCGGCGTCGCTGGAGAGTTTCGCGCCGGGCTTGCTCAGCACGCGCTGGAACAAGGTTTTCTTGCCCGCCATCAGCAACGGGCGGCCGCCGCCGTCCGCTTCGGCCACTGCCGGTTTGACCTCTGGCGGCGCAGTCGGCGTTTGTGGTGGTTTCGGCTGGCTGGCGGTGGGCGGCGGCACTGGCGTATCGCTGCGACTCATCCACCAATAACTGGCTCCGCCGATGGCCAATGCCACCGCGACCGCCACGGCCGCCAATGCCAATACCGGTCCGCGCCGTTGCTCGCCGTGCTGGGTCGGGGTGACCACCGGCTGGCGCGCTGGCGGCGGCGTGGGCTGTGGCTCTGGTTTGCCGGTAGGAATCTCGATGGATTCCGGCGTCATCCCCGCCAGGTCGAAACTGAGCGGCAGAGCCACCGGCCGCACTAACGTGGCTTCCGGCGAATCCGCCGGCAGTTGGTCCAGCGCCAGCAGCAACGCCGCCGCATCCGGGAAACGGTCGGCGGGGTCTTTGGCCAGCAACTTGCGCAACACGCCTTGATAGCGGCCGTGATGCACCGGCAATTCCGGCAACGGTTCGGTCAGGTGGGCCAGGGCGGTGGAAAGCGCATCGGTGCCGTTGTACGGCAGCTCGCCCACCAGAATTTCATACAGCACCACGCCGAGGGCGTAGAGGTCGGCACGCCCGTCGATCTCCTGGCCGCGCGCCTGCTCCGGGCTCATGTAGCTCGGGGTGCCCACGGCGAAACCGGCCTGGGTGAATTGGGTGCGGTCGTCCAGGGACTTGGCGATGCCGAAGTCCGACAACACCGCCGTGCCATCGGCGCGGAACAGGATGTTCGCCGGTTTGACGTCGCGGTGCACCAGGCCCTGGGCATGGGCGTAACCCAAGGCCGAAGCAATCTGGCGAATCAACGTCACGCCCTGCTCCGGCGTCATGCCGGCGGCGATGCGCTCTTTGAGCGTGCCGTTGGGCAGGTATTCCATGGCCATGTAGTACAGCTCACCGACATTGCCGATGTCATGGATGGTCACGGTGTGGGGGTGGGACAGGCGCGCCAGGGTCTTGCCCTCGCGCAGGAAACGCTCGCAGAAGCTCGGGTCGGCCGCCAGGGCCGCTGCCATTACCTTCAACGCCACCTTGCGCTCCAGCGAGCGCTGGGTCGCCAGGTACACGCTGGCCATGGCGCCTTCGCCGATCTCGCCTTCGATGTCATAACCCGGAATCAGGATGTTCATGCCGATACCTTCACAACGATGGCGGTGATGTTGTCCGGGGCGCCGCGGTTAAGGCCCAGGTGCACCAGGCTACGCACGATTTCATCCGGCGTGTCATGGCCGAGCACTTCGCGGATCTCATGGTCTTCGACGGTTTTGTTGAGGCCGTCGCTGCACAGCAGGTAGGTGTCCCCTGGGGCGATTAACAGGTCGACTGTCGCCAGGTTCAGGTGCGCTTCCACGCCGATGGCGCGGGTGACGATGTTGGCGCGCGGATGCACACGGGCTTCGGCTTCGCTGAGCAGGCCGCTGTCTTGCAGGTCTTGCACGTAGCTGTGGTCGCGGGAGATGCCTTCGAGCACACCATCGCGCAGGCGATACAGGCGACTGTCGCCGGCCCACAGGCATACGCCACGCAGGCCACGAGCGGCGAGGAGCACCACGGTGCTGCCCATCATGGTCACGCCACGGTGGGCGGTCTCTTCGCGCACGGCGGCGTTGATGCGCACCAAATCATTGCGCAGCGCCGCCGTGTATTCATCCAGCGAGCGCCCCAGCGGCACATTGCGCAGGCTGTCGACAATCAGGCTGCTGACATAATCCCCCGCCGCATGCCCGCCCATGCCGTCGGCCACCACCCACAGGCGGTTCTCCGGCAGGTCCAGGCAGGCGTCTTCGTTGACCTGGCGCACCATGCCCACATGGCTTTTGCTCGCGGATTTGTACGTCGACCCCATCTACACCACACCTTCTTGTCCGAGCAAAAACTGCGCAAAATCGCTGGCGGCAGGCAGGCCCTGACACCGCAATAAACCAGGAGAAATCTGTTGCGAGCCTCGGCCCCACCACAGGCTAGCGCCCTCGCAGGCCTGTTCGGCCAGCGCGGCCAGTCGCCCTTGGGGCACGGTCGCGGCGACGCGTTGCAAGCCCGCAAAGCGGCTGTCGAGTGCACGCGGTTCAGTGGTCGGCACGCCCAAGCGGTCGAGGCCCTCGTTGAAGCCTTCGAAGGTTGCGCCGCTGTCCAGGGTGCCGAGCAGCAATTGCTCGGCCTGCTCGAACCAGGCGTCCGGCCCCCCCACCAGCGAGGCGGGGTTGGTGTCGTGATCCAGCAGCGCCACCACTGCCAGCGGGAAATACCGCCCGACCCTGTCAATGCTCGGCATCACCACACCTGCGGCGGCGTCCGGCCCGCACACACCCGGCGCCAGCACAAAGCGCCACAGCGGACTGACCAGGTACGCATTGAGCCAGTCACCGCCCAGGCTGTTCTGGCTGGCGAGCAACCCCGCCGCCAGCCAGCTGTCCCACGGGCCGATAAAACTCTGCGGCAAAGCGCGGCTGACGAAATCGCCACGGCTGGCCAATTTGCCGTAGAAACCCAACGTCGTCATAGCCGCTCCGGCAGGCTGAAGCCGCTGAGCACGCGGCTCTTGAACGGGTTGAAGGCACTGTTGGCGCGCAGCTCGTACGCGATGCTCGCACCGTCGACCCGCAGGCGCAGGTTGAAACGGTCCGGCGAGTTGCCGGGGGTCAGGTCCGACTGTTCCAGCAGGCGGAACCACGCCCACGGGCCGTCGAGGGTCACGCCCGAACGGCCACTGGCCGATGGCGGCATGATGGAAATACGCACCACGCCAATGCTGCCCGGGTTCGGCCATTGCATCGCCACCGGGCGGCTCGGGCCATGGTCGTAGCTCAGTTGCTGGCCGTCGAGGTCGAGCAGGAACTGGGTGATGCTCGGGTCCATCGACACCGGTTTAAGCTCGAACCGCACAATCGGTTGGGTGCCGCCGGAGCGGAAGAACGCATCGCGAATCGTCGCGGCACGCTGGAAGGTTTGCAGCACGCCCGGCGCGATCCCCAGTTTCTGCGCCGCGCCCGGCTGCCAGCGCCAGGTCTGCGCGGAGGTGTCCACGTAGGGTTGCAGGTATTTGCGGAAGTAGTTGTCCATCACCCCGCCCACGCCGAAGAACTGGCCGAAGTCATCCAGGGTGGCGTCCCGTGCGCTGCCCGGCGACATCGGGTAACGTCCTGCCAGCGACTGGCGGTACACGTTGACCACTTCGCTGACCCACGCCGCGTTCAGTTGGTTACGCACCCCACCCATCATGCTGTTGGTGGTGGAGTTGACCACCGACTTGACCATGCCCTGCACCAGCGGCGGCTGGCGCTCGGCATTCAGGCTGACCCGTGTGGCCGCAGCCGCCGCCTGGTTCTTCGCCTCGCCGAGCAACGCATCGCCGCTGGCGCCGACCATGGCGCTGACCTGCACATACAGCGCATTCATGTCCGCCAGCAGGCCGTCGATGGCCGCCGGTTCGCCTTCGTTCTTGCTGACGATGCTGTTGAGTTCGGCAAAGTGCGCAGTGACTGGATCGTCCGTCGCTGCCGGCGCGTTGGCCGTAGGTTGATCCTGGCCCAGCAGACTGCCGAGGCGTTCCTTGAGCTTGTCGACGCCGCCTTCGACCGGCACCCCCTTGGCGGCCAGTTGGCGTTCTTCGGCTTGCAGATCGGTTTCCTTGGCCACCGCCACCAGCAGTTTTTTCAGTGGTGACGTCGGGCCGGAGATCACCCGCAGCACGTCGGCGGCCTGGGCCACGCTGGTGATCGGCACAAAGTCGATGTCCGCCAGCAAGGCGTCCCATTGGCGCTGGTAGTCCTGGAAATACAGGCGCCGCACATCGGCGGCCAGGCTCACCACGTTCTGTTGATCGGCCTGTTCGTGGCCCAGCACCCACTGTTCTTCGGCGAGGGTGCCGGTCTGGTTGAGGCTGCTCAGCAGGAAGGCCTGACGATAACCCTTGGCGGTAAAGAACCCACTCAACGGCTCGCCCAGAGGCTTGCCGCTCTTGCGGCTGAACACCAGCGCGGCATCACGCCCGGCGGCTTCGTTGATGCGAAAGTCCGGGATACCGTCGGGCAGTTTCTGGCGCTTGACCCGGTCATACACACGCTGCGCCACCGGCAGTTGTTGCAATTGACGACGCAGGTCGTCGATCAGGCGCGGGTCCAGGCGTGCGTTCGGCGGATGGCGTTCGAACAGGGCCTGCAAGTGCCCGGTCAGCGCCTGGCGCTGATCGGCCGGCAGGTCCCGTGGCAGGTTGCGGTCCCAGTCCAGGGCAATCCACGCCTTGATGAAGTCCGGGTCGTAGTGCTCGCTGTCGGCGAGCATCAGGTAGGCCTTGAGGCCTTCGTAGAGGAAGTCGGAATTGCCGCCGCCGTGCAGTTGTTCCTCGATGCGCGTCACCAGTCGCGGGGCGAATACGGCAATCAACAATTTGCGGTAGACGCTGGCGGACTCGGCTTCGAGCATGTCGCCCTGATACAGCCCCAGGCCCTCGGACCAACTCGGCGAATCCCCCGCCAGGTTCTTCACCGCATTGAGCAGCGGCAGCACCGCAAGCACATCGCGCTGTGCCGGGCTGAGGTTTTGCACGGTCTGGCCCAAGGGCGCGACCTTCTGGTCGACCTGAGCGATATAAACCTGGTTGGCGCGATAACTGACCCACCACAGGCCGCTGACCACCACCACCAGGGCCACGGTGGCCGCGAGGACACCGCGCGCGATCCACTTGCGACGCCGCTCGACCTTGGGATTGACGCCCACCAGGCCACGTTCGGCAAAGGCGACGGCGGTGAACAGTTTTTCGATGAAGTAGCTGCGCCCGGTGCCACTCTGGCGCGCCAAGTGCTGGCGGTCCAGGTTCATGCTCTGGGCCATGGCGCCGATCAGGCGGTCGATGGGGCTGCCTTCCTGGGTGCCGCTGGTGAAATACACCCCGCGCAGCAACACACGCTCTTCAAACGCGTTGGGTTTGAACACACCTTCGAGGAAGCTCTGCAGGCAATCCTTCAAGGCCCCGAATTGCTGCGGGAAGCCGTAGATCAGATCGCGCCGCGCCGGGTCGCGCTCCTGTTGCAGGCGTTCTACCAAGCGTTCGTTGAGGCGCTGTTCCAGGCCGGCGAACTCGCTTTGCAGATGCGCCAGCGGGCTGTCGGTGCTTTTGCCGTCGTCCAGGGCAAAGGTCATGCCCCACACCTGGGCGCGCTCTTCCTTGCTCAGGTTGTCGAAAAACTCCATGAAGCCGGGGACCAAATCGAGTTTGGTCAACATCAGGTAGATCGGGAACCGCACGCCCAATTGCGTGTACAGCTCCTGGATCCGCAGGCGAATCGCCGCCGCGTGGGCGGCGCGTTCGGCGTCGGTGCCGAGCAGCAAATCCGAAAGGCTGATCGCAATGAATGCACCGTCGATGGGGCGGCGCGAGCGTTGTTTTTTCAGCAGGTCGAGAAAGCCCAGCCACGCGGCTTTATCCACCGTCGAGTTGCTGTCCTGGGTGGTGTAGCGGCCGGCGGTGTCGAGCAATACGGCCTGGTCGGTGAACCACCAGTCGCAGTTACGCGTACCGCCGACGCCACGCACCGCCCCGGCGCCCAGCTGCGCGGCCAGCGGAAAGTGCAGGCCGGAGTTGACCAGTGCGGTGGTCTTGCCCGAACCCGGCGGGCCGATGATCACGTACCACGGCAGTTCGTAGAGGTTGCGCCGCTCGTCGCCGCCAAGTTTGGCTTTCTTGAGCAGCGCCAGGGCCTCGTCCATGCGCTGGCGCAGGGTGGCGAGTTCTTCGGCGGTGGCCACGCTGTTGGGGTCCACCGGGGCGTCCGCCGCCAGGCTGCGCATTACTTCGGCGGCCTGACGGCGCGCCTGGATAATGCGGAACACGCGATAGGCGATCCACACCGCGAACATCAGGACGATCAACGCCCAGCGGCGCCCCTGCGGCACCAGCACGTCGAGCAACGGCCCGACAAACCAGATGATCAGGCTCAGGGCGATCAGGCCCAGTACCGGGATCACCCAGCGAATCATAAAACTGAAAAACGCCTTCACTCGACGCCCTCCGCCAATACGGTGATTTCAACCCGACGATTGCGGGCACGGCCTTCGGCGGTGGCGTTGGTGGCCACCGGCTCAGTGTCGCTGCGGCCCTCGGCGCTGAAGCGCTCGCCCTGGCCGGTCTTGGCGGCGAGGATCTCCAGTACCGACTTGGCCCGTGCTTCAGACAGCGCCCAGTTGGATGGGAAGCGCAGCGTGGCAATCGGGCGGTTATCGCTGTGCCCGGTCACGCGCACCTGGCCCTTGACCTTGCGGATGGCGTCGGCGATGCGCAGCATCAACGGCTGGTAGTCATCGACGATGCTGGAGCTGGCGGACGCAAAGAGTTCGTCGCCACGGATCGTCACCACCGAGCGGTCGACGGCATCTTCCACCGCCACCCGGCCAGCCTTGATGTCGTCCACCAGGAAGCCGGCCAGGCGCGGGCGTTCGATGACCTTGGGCTGCGCCACAGGGCGATCGATGCTCTGCACCGGGATCTCGCCCAGGGCATGGATATTCTTGAACACCGGTTCGGCCTGCCCCGCCAGTAGCATGCGCAAGACGAACAGCAGCGCCAGCAGCAGCGCCAGGCCGATGGCCACGGCGATCCACGGCGGCATAAATTGCGCCAGGCGATCTCGCGCCACGGTCACGCCGCGCCAATGCGGCGACAACTCGCGCTCGTGCTCGCCACGGGCGCTGCGAATCGCCGCAGCGGTGCGCTCGCGCAAGGCTTCCAACTGGCTGCGGCCGTCGTTCATCACGCGGTAGCGACCTTCGAAACCCAGGCACATGCACAGGTACAACAGCTCCAACAGGTACAAGCGTTCCCGTGGGCTTTGCAGGCAATGGTCGAGCAACTGGAAGACCTTTTCGCCGCCCCAGGCTTCGTTATGCACGGTGATCAACAGGCTCTGCTTGCCCCACTCGCTGGTGCTGCCCCACGGCGTGCTCAGCACCGCCTCATCCAGGGCGGTACACAGCGCATAGCGCGCCAGCAGCACTTCGTTGCGCGCCACGCCGGCGGCCTCGGCACGCTCTTCGAACTGGCGCAGGTAGGCCAACAGTTGCGCGCGCAGGCTGGCCGGCGCCGGGTGGGCGATGGTGTTGCGCAGCCGCGTCAGCAATGCCAGCAGCGGGCCGGCGGCGCTTTCCAGCGGGTTGAGGCCCTGGCTCTTGCCGGTGAGCATCGGCGCGGCGGGCACTGACAAAGGCGCGGGCTCTGCACGCGCGGGTTCCGGCGCACGGCCACCCGGGCGCGGCATGAACTGGGTGCGGTCGTCATCATTGGGATGCATCGCGGATTATCCTCGGATCGCCCAGAAGGCCAGGTTCAAGCCCGGGAACTGCCCGGCGATATGGAAGGCAAAACCACCGGAATTGCTCAGTTGCTGCCAGTGCTCGCTGCCCCGGTCCAGTTCGTAGTAGGTCGAGCCCGCGTGGTACGGCAGTTGGCGCGGCGCCACCGGCAACGGCACCAGGCCGATGCCCGGCAGTTGCAGGTTGACCATGTCGCGGATGTGCTCCACCGAACCCACTTTGCTCTGCTGGCCGAAGCGCGCGCGCAGGGTTTCGCCAGGCACATCGGCACGTACCACCAGGATGAAACTGGCGTTGTCGAGCAGGGTCTTGTCGGCCAGCATCGCCACGTGGATGCCGTAGGCTTTTTCCACAATCGGGATCGGCGTGGCTTTGCTGTCGATCAGCATCGACAGCGCCTCGCGCAACGCCGCCATCACAGGTGCGAAGCTCACGGCCAGGTCGTCGTGCTGGTACTGCGGGTATTCCTGAGGACGCCGGCCCGAGGTGGAGAACGTGGAAAACTCACCGGCCAGGCTTACCAGTTCACTGAAGAAACGCTCCGGGTGCAGCGGGCTCAACTGGCTGAAATGCTGGATCAGCGGCTGGGCGCGGTTGACCAGTTGCAGCAGCATGAAGTCGGCGATTTCCGACGCGCCGCCAGCGCCCGAGGCCACCACGCGGCCGGCCAGAGCTTCGCCACGCTGGTGCAACAGGCCCAGCAGTTCGCTGCGAAATGCCGTCAGCGGTTTGCTTGCGGCCACGTCCAGCACGGGTGGGATGTAGCTGTCGTCGAGCACCAGCGCGCGGTCGGCGCGTTTTTCCTTGATGCG
This sequence comes from Pseudomonas sp. S4_EA_1b, assembly GCF_016307435.1. Lineage (NCBI taxonomy): Bacteria > Pseudomonadati > Pseudomonadota > Gammaproteobacteria > Pseudomonadales > Pseudomonadaceae > Pseudomonas > Pseudomonas sp. S4_EA_1b. Next base: position 200,971 of record NZ_JAEILC010000035.1, read on the forward strand.
TACCACGCCGATGGCCGCGTAATCACTGATGCCATCCTGGGCGGTCAACAGGCGCAAAGCGCGGGAGCCGACGGCCACCGGCGCGCGGTTTTCGAACGGCGCGTTGTCGTCGCGCACTTCACGCACTTGGCTCACGTAACGCGCAGCTTCCAGGGCCTCGCCTTCGTCGACGGTGTCGCGCACGCCGGCACGCTTGAGCGGCAGGGCCAGGTACACCAGACCGTCACGCAGGCTGTCATCGATGTTCAGCGGGCTAGGCGCCAGGTCGTCCTGAGGGATATTGAACGGCGTGCCATCCGGCAACAGGCCCCGCGCCGTGACGATGGCCAGCTTGCCCTGGGCCAACAGGCCCTGGTCGATCAGCAACTCGGAAAAGCCCCAGGCACCGGCGGACAACGGGCGGCTGCGGGCGTCGATCAGGTTTTCCAGGTAACGGTCATGCTGCTGGAAGTGCTGCGTTCCGATGAACATGCCTTCCGACCAGACCACGCGATTGTTCCAGGACATGGGGGCTCCGATTGCTTATTGGGCAGGGCTGGATGGGGTAACCACGACGTCGGCGCGCACCGCACGCACATCGAGGCTGATCTGGTATTCGGTGTACTGACGCGCCGGCACGTTGATCACCGTGCGCCACTGCGCGCGGTCGAGTTCGCGGTAGCCCACCAGCAAACCGATCTGGCGCGTGGACGGGTCGAGGTCGCGCTGAATGCTCAACTGCTGGCCGGGCTGGACCGTCACTTCGTCCTGGTCCAGCAGGTCCAGGCCCAGGGTCGATTGCGCGCGGTCGGCCAGGGAGAAATAGTCGGAACGGGCAAAGGTGGCGGCGTTCTTCAGTTCGAAAATCCGCACCCGTACCGGCGCGGCCTGGCCATTGGCGCTGGGGTTGAGCCCGGCAATCGCATGGAAGTGCAGCTCGACCGCCGCGGTATCGGCGTCAGCCTCGGCGGCGGTGTCGGGTTTGGCGGCATCTTTGGCACACGCCGTCAGCAGCAGCGCGGTGGCGACTGCGAGTAAAAACCTGGGAATCATCCTGCGTCCTCAATGACGTACTTAGCTATCCGTTAATCCGTGTGTGGCGGTCAGCGCCGCTGTCGGGCGCTGTGTTCTTCGTAGGCCCGGCTGAATTCGCGGCCGAACAGGTCCTGGAAATCCTCCTGGGCCTCACGGGAAATATTGCTGTAAAGCTCGGTGAACTGCTGCCAGTACTGGGCCTGGCGCGAACCGCTGAAAATACCCGAGAGCCCGCCGGGCTTGCCCATGCGCTCTTCGAGTTGCGCCGGTTCGAAGCGCTTGAGCAGGTGTTTGATCGCCGCTTCCACACCCGCCATCACCGCCAACTGGTGGGCGCGCAGGTCGTCGAAACTTTCCCGCACGGCGACATCCGGCGCCATAAACGCTTGGTTGCCGTGACGCAGCAACAGCAGTAACGCTTCATCGGCATTCGGTGCGAATTTCAACGGATTGTTTTCAGCCGGCTGGATCATGGTCTGCTGCATGCGGAACTCGCCCTTGAGGCTGGCCCGGGCGCGCAGGACATCGATCAGACCTTCGACCATCAGCCGGTAGCTGCGGCCGATGCTTTCCATCTGCGCGCAAGCGTCGGCCTTGTCCAGGCGCAGCTGGTCCAGGCCAGCGCCACGTAGGAAGGCTTGCAGCAGATCCGGCTGCCCGGCGCTGGCCACCGGCGGTGCAACGTCGGGCGCAGGGGCGGACGGAGTCAGCGGCGGTGACGGCGGTGGCGGTGGCGGCGATGGGATCGGTGCCGGTGCGCTGATAATCGGCGGCGGCGCGTCGCTGAGCAGGTCCCAGTCTTCGGGGATCACCGAAGCGGACACCAGCGGCGGTTCTGCCACCGGCACACTGACCGGCGTCGGCGGGCGGAAATCGTGTTGTTCGCTGGGGACGTGGTCGGCCACGGTGGGCGGCGGCACGGCGGTGGGGCTGAGGAAGTCAAACAGGTCCGGCAGCGTGTCCATCGACGAGGCGCCCTGGAACTGCGGCGCGATCACCGGCGTCGGCATGGGCGCGGGCACCGAGGGGCTGGCAACGGCCCCCATCAGCGCTTCGAAGCTGTTCGGCGACTCACCGGCAAAGGGTTGGCTTTCAACCGCTTGCACGCTGAAATCAATGCGTGCCTGGATTTCGTAGTCGCCGATGCGGATCAGCTCGCCGTCCTGCAGAGGTTCGCTATTGCCACGGCGCATACGAATACCGGCGTTAACCAACTCCACACCGTTTGTACTGTTATCGGTTAAATAATAACGGCCGTCTTTGTATTGAATAACGCAATGTTGGGAAGACACGAGGCGCTCGGGATCAGGCAATACCCAGTCATTATCCGAGCTGCGGCCGATCGCCATCGAGCCCTGATTCATGGACTTTTCGGGACATTGCCCGGGGGTAATCTTGTGATAACTAGTGATAGTCAAACACAGCGACATCTTGCCTCCTTGCTGATACTTCGCGCGCGGTCGATTCCCGGGCCGAACATTCCCGGGAAATCCCCATCGGGTCGTGCAATCGACCCTTCACAACCCGCAGTTGCCAGCATGATCGCTGATCTTAACTGGGCCGCATGACAAAAATCCTGCCTCGGTACGTGCTTCGACCCGTCAGTCGCACAGGTTGTTAAGCACCGCACATCTGTCACAGAGGGCGAATAGCTTACCTTGACAAGGCATAAGTACTACACCAAAAATGCACAACTTCTTGAACACCAATGATGGCACATTAATACCATCGTGCTTATATGACCAAGAAAACATGCAAAGTTCCTCGCGCAACTAATGCATGAATTGCCCGGCATTTAACGGGCCGATAGGGAGATCGATTTCAGTGGATGTGCCTTTGCTGCTCGCCGCCGTTTCCGCGAACTCGCCATGTGGCGAAGACATGGAATATGACGCGGATTTTCTCCAGCTAGAGCGTGATGCCAAGGGCCAACCCGAGCGCAGCATGGGCGATGCCATTCTGCCCGCCGAACCGCCGGAATGGCGCAGCATCCAGCAGCAGAGCCTCGACTTGCTGCAGCGCAGCAAAGACCTGCGCATCACCCATTTTCTATTGCAAAGCTCCCTGGCCCTGCAGGGCGTGGCCGGTCTGGCCGAAGTTCTCACGCTGATCGACGCACTGCTGCGCGAATACTGGGCCGACCTGCACCCGCGCCTGGACGCCGACGACGATAACGACCCCACCGTGCGCATCAATGCACTGGCCGGCCTGACCAGCGACGCGACCATCCGCCTACTGCGCGAAAGCATCCTCACGCGCTCGCGCACCTTCGGCCCCGTGAGCCTGCGCGCCGCGCTCAATGCCAGCGGCCTGATGCACTTTCCGGATGAACAACTGGGCGCCCAGCAGCTCAACGCGGCGTTCCTCGACAGCGACCCCGACCATCTGCAAGCCACCCGCGACGCCTTGAGCACCGCGCGAGCGGCCTGCGAAGCCATTGAACAGCAGGTCAACGAACAAGTCGGTTCCGCCCAGGGCGTGGACCTGAGCGCATTGAAGCAGCCACTCAAGCAAGCGCTGCAAGTCCTCAATCAGGCGGTACCCGGTACCGACAGCAGCAGCGAACCCGAGGCCGTCAGTGAAGACAGTGCCCCCTCGGTCGACTTCGCCCCTGCTCCAGCGGCGCCACGCCCGGTTGGCGATATAGCCAGCCGCGACGACGTGCTGCGCAGCCTCGACAAAATCCTTGCGTATTACACCCGGCACGAGCCTTCGAGCCCGCTGCCGGTGTTGTTGAACCGGGCCAAAAATCTGGTCCATGCCGATTTCGAAGCGATCGTGCGCAACCTGATCCCCGACGGCATGTCCCAATTTGAAAACCTGCGCGGCCCGGACGGCGAGTAAGCCGCCCGGCTGTGCAGTAACAACACCGTCGCTCAAGCGACCAGGAGCAGCAACGTGGCGAAGCAAAGTTCTCAGAAATTCATCGCGCGCAACCGCGCGCCTCGAGTGCAGATCGAGTACGACGTCGAGCTCTACGGCGCCGAGAAAAAGGTCCAGCTGCCCTTCGTGATGGGTGTGATGGCCGACCTCGCCGGCAAGCCTGCCGAGCCGCTGGCGCCCGTGGCCGACCGCAAGTTCCTTGAAGTGGATGTCGACAACTTCGACTCGCGCCTCAAGGCCATGCAGCCGCGCGTGGCGTTCCATGTGCCGAACGAACTGACCGGCGAAGGCAACCTGAGCCTGGACATGACCTTCGAAAGCATGGACGACTTCAGCCCGGCCGCCGTGGCCCGCAAAGTCGACGCGCTGAACCAGTTGCTCGAAGCCCGCACCCAGCTGGCCAATCTGCTGACCTACATGGACGGCAAGACCGGCGCTGAAGAAATCATCATGAAGGCAATCAAGGACCCGGCACTGCTTCAGGCACTTGCCAGCGCGCCGAAGCCTGCAGGGGATCAGTAATCATGACCGACAACACCGCACGCGAAGGCGTCCAGAGCCTGGGCGCCACTGAAGAAACCAGCGAATTCGCATCCTTGCTGATGCAGGAATTCAAGCCCAAGACCGAACGTGCCCGCGAAGCCGTGGAAACCGCCGTGCGCACCTTGGCCGAACAAGCCCTGGCGCAGACCGATCTGGTGTCCAACGACGCGATCAAGTCGATCGAATCGATCATCGCTGCCATCGACGCCAAGTTGACCGCCCAGGTCAACCAGATCATCCACCACCCGGACTTCCAGCAGCTGGAAAGCGCCTGGCGTGGCCTGCACTACTTGGTCAACAACACCGAGACCGATGAGCAGCTCAAGATCCGTGTGCTCAATATCTCCAAGCCGGACCTGCACAAGACCCTGAAGAAATTCAAGGGCACCGCGTGGGACCAGAGCCCGATCTTCAAGAAGATGTACGAAGAAGAATACGGCCAGTTCGGCGGCGAGCCGTACGGCTGCCTGGTGGGCGACTACTACTTCGACCAGTCGCCACCGGACGTCGAGCTGCTGGGCGAGCTGTCGAAAGTCTGCGCCGCCATGCACTCCCCCTTCATCGCTGCGGCATCGCCGACCGTGATGGGCATGGGCTCGTGGCAGGAACTGTCGAACCCGCGGGACCTGACCAAGATCTTCACCACCCCGGAATACGCCGGCTGGCGTTCGTTGCGTGAATCGGAAGACTCGCGCTACATCGGCCTGACCATGCCGCGCTTCCTGGCGCGCCTGCCGTATGGCGCCAAGACCGATCCGGTGGAAGCCTTCGCGTTCGAAGAAAACACCGACGGCGCCGACAGCTCCAAGTACACCTGGGCCAACGCCGCTTACGCCATGGCGGTGAACATCAACCGTTCGTTCAAACACTACGGCTGGTGCTCGCGCATCCGTGGTGTGGAGTCCGGCGGTGAAGTGGAAAACCTGCCGGCCCACACGTTCCCTACCGACGACGGTGGCGTGGACATGAAGTGCCCGACCGAGATCGCCATCAGCGACCGTCGCGAAGCGGAGCTGGCGAAGAACGGTTTCATGCCGCTGCTGCACAAGAAAAACACCGATTTCGCCGCCTTCATCGGCGCGCAATCGTTGCAGAAACCCGCCGAATACGACGATCCGGACGCCACCGCCAACGCCAACCTGGCCGCGCGTCTGCCGTACTTGTTCGCCACCTGCCGTTTCGCCCACTACTTGAAGTGCATCGTGCGCGACAAGATCGGTTCCTTCAAAGAGAAGGACGAGATGCAGCGCTGGTTGCAGGACTGGATCCTCAACTACGTGGACGGCGATCCGGCGCACTCCACCGAAACCACCAAGGCCCAGCACCCGTTGGCGGCCGCCGAGGTGATCGTGGAAGAAGTGGAAGGCAACCCGGGTTACTACAACTCCAAGTTCTACCTGCGCCCGCACTACCAGCTCGAAGGGCTGACCGTGTCGTTGCGCCTGGTGTCGAAGCTGCCTTCGGCGAAAAGCGCCTAACCACAGATGAGCCGGCTCTTGTGCAGGAGTGGGTGTGCCCCCTCCCACACAAAAGCACTGCCCATTTGGAGTGACTCAAATATCAGTGGCAAGCGCCACACAGGGAGAAAACATGGCTGTTGATATTTTCATCAAGATCGGCGACATCAAGGGCGAGTCCATGGACAAAGCCCACAAAGACGAAATCGACGTGCTGAACTGGAGCTGGGGCATGTCCCAGTCCGGCAACATGCACGTTGGCGGTGGCGGCGGTGCGGGCAAGGTGAACATCCAGGACCTGTCGCTGACCAAGTACGTCGACAAAGCGTCGCCTAACCTGATGATGCTGTGCGCCAGCGGCAAGCACATCGACAAGGTCAAGCTGACCGTGCGCAAAGCCGGTGGTGAAAGCCAGGTCGAGTACATGGTGATCAACCTGGAAGAAGTGTTGGTGACGTCGCTGAGCACCGGCGGTTCGGGCACCGATGACCGTCTGACCGAGAACGTCACCCTGAACTTCGCCCAAGTGATGGTGGACTACCAGCCGCAGAAAGCCGACGGCACCAAAGACGGCGGCGCGGTCAAGTTTGGCTGGAACATCCGTTCCAACACCAAGCGCTGATAGCCCTGGTGCCGTGGCCCTGCGCCACGGCACTACGGCCTCAAGCGCAGCCTCTTGTTCCTCTCGCAATCCGTCCGTGGAGCTGCTTTGGTGGTAACTGAAATCGCTTCCCGCGACCGTCTGCAACCGTCCCTGTTGGACCGGTTGACCGACGAAGACCCAACCAATCCCAAGGAAAGCGCCGACAAACGCGTGCTGTCCCTGACCCAATTGAAAGCCTCGGTGCTGCGTGACCTGGCGTGGCTGCTCAATACCACGTCGTTGCTCGATGCCGATGCGACGCTGCACACCCCGGCCGGTACGTCGGTGATCAATTACGGCCTGCCGGCGCTGGCGGGCAACAGCGTGTCCAGCGTGGACATCAAAGCGCTGGAGGCCCTGATCTATCAGGCCATCGCCACCTTCGAGCCGCGCATCCTGCGCCACACCCTGCGCGTCAAAGCCCGGGTCGGCCACGGCGAGATGAACCACAACGCCTTGAGCTTCGAGATCGAAGGCGACTTGTGGGCACAGCCGGTGCCGTTGCGCCTGCTGCTGCAAACCGACCTGGACCTGGAATCCGGCCATGTGCGCGTGGTCAACGCTGACCAACGGAGGCGCTTATGAACCCGCGCCTGCTGGAGCTGTACAACCAGGAACTGCACCACGTGCGCGAAAGCGCCGCCGAGTTCGCCAAGGAATACCCGAAGATCGCCAGTCGGCTGACCCTGTCCGGTATGGACTGCGCCGACCCGTACGTCGAACGCCTGCTCGAAGGCTTTGCCTACCTGACCGCCCGCGTGCAGCTCAAGCTCGACGCCGAGTACCCGACCTTCACCCACAATTTGCTGGAAATCGCCTACCCGCATTACCTGGCGCCGACCCCGTCGATGACCGTGGTGCAATTGCAGACCGACCCCGACGAAGGTTCGCTGGTCGGCGGTTTCCCGTTGCCGCGCGACACCGTCCTGCGCGCCGCCCTCGGCCGCGAGACCCAAACCTGCTGCGAGTACCGCACCGCGCACCCGGTGACGCTGTGGCCGCTGCAGGTGAGCAATGCCGAGTACTTCGGCAACCCGGCCACCGTACTCGGGCGCCTGGCCGCCAGCGAGCCGAAGGCCAAGGCTGGCCTGCGCCTGACCCTGCGCACCGGCGCCGAGCTGCCATTCAACAGCCTCGATCTGGACAGCCTGCCGCTGTACCTCAGCGGCGCCGACGAGCAACCGTTCCGCCTTTACGAGCAACTGCTGGGCAACGCCTGCGCGGTGTTCGCGCGCAAGCCCGGTGGCGATTGGGTCGAGCGCCTACCGCAAGACGCACTGCGTTCACGCGGGTTCGACGACGCGGACGCGGCCATGCCGGTAGTGGCGCGGGCGTTCCAGGGTTATCGGTTGTTGCAAGAGTACTTCGCCCTGCCCCAGCGGTTCCTGTTCGTGGAGTTCGCCGAGCTGAGCCGGGCGGTCAAGCGCTGCGACGGCCAGGAGCTGGAATTGATCGTGCTGTTCGACCGTCACGAGCCGAGCCTGGAAGGCAGTGTCGGCGCGGCGCAGTTCCTGCCGTTCTGCACCCCGGCGATCAACCTGTTCCCCAAACGCCTGGACCGTATTCACCTGTCCGACCGCGTCAATGAACACCATGTGATCGCCGACCGCACCCGGCCGATGGATTTCGAGGTGCATTCCCTCACCGGCCTGACCGGCCATGGCACCGGACCGGAGCAGCCGTTTCTGCCGTTCTACGCGGTGCGCGACCCGTCGCGCTACGGGCGGGACAAGGCCTACTACACGGTGCGCCGCGAGCCTCGTGTGCTGTCCAGCGACCAACGCCGCAACGGCCCACGTTCCACCTACGTGGGCAGCGAAACCTTTGTGAGCCTGGTGGACAGCCAGCAAGCGCCGTACCGTCACGACCTGCGCCAACTCGGCGTAACCGCCCTGTGCACCAACCGCGATCTGCCGCTGTTCATGAGCGTGGGCAATGGCAAGACCGACTTCACCCTGGCCGACAGCGCCCCGGTGCTGGCCGTGCGCTGCGTAGCCGGCCCGAGCCGCCCGCGCGCCAGCCATGCCCATGACGCCAAGGCTTGGCGCCTGATCAGCCAGCTGTCGCTCAATTACCTGTCCCTTAGCGAACAGGGCCAGGGCGCCGGCGCTTTGCGCGAGCTGCTGCGGCTGTATGGCGACAGCAACGACGCCGCGCTGCAATTGCAGATCGAGGGATTGCGCGAAGTCAGCAGTAAAGCCGTGACCCGGCGCCTGCCGATGCCCGGCCCGATCGTGTTTGGCCGGGGCCTGGAAATCACCCTGGAATTCGATGAAAACGCGTTTCGCGGCACCGGCGTGTTCCTGCTCGGTGCGGTGTTGGAACGCTTCCTGGCACGCTACGTGTCGATCAACAGCTTTACCGAGACGGTGATCCGTACCACCGAACGCGGCGAGATCATGCGATGGAAAGCCAAGCCCGGACGTCGTCCGACCCTGTGAGTACCCTGGAAGCGATGCACCAGGAGCCCTGGGAATACGATTTCTTCCAGGCCCTGCGGCGCATCGAATGCGAGTCGCCGCAGCTGCCGCGCCTGGGCCATTCCCTGCGCCTGGCGGACGACCCGTTGCGCCTCGGGCAACAGGCCGACTGCACGTTCGCCCCGGCCACCCTGGCGTCGCTGGAGCCTGGCGGTGACGGCCGGCCGGCGCGGCTGGAGCAATTCTTCTTCGGCCTGGGCGGCCCCAACGGCCCGCTGCCGTTGCACATCACCGAATACGTGCGCGAGCGTCAACGCAACAACGCCGACAGCACCAGCAAACAGTTTCTGGACGTGTTCCACCATCGTCTGCTCAGCCTGTTCTACCGAGCCTGGGCCGAGGCGCGGCCGACGGTCAGCCACGACCGCCCCGACGATGACTACTGGTCCGCGCGCCTCGCCGCGTTGAGCGGTCGCGGCATGCCGAGCCTGCTCAACCAGGGGCTGATTCCCGACACGGCCAAGCTGCATTACAGCGGCCACCTGTCGGCACAGACCCGCTATCCGGACGGTCTCAAAGCCATCCTCAGCGAGTACTTCGGCCTGCCGGTAGAGATCGAGGAATACGTCGGCCAATGGCTCGAACTGCCCGAACGCAGCCGCGTGGGCGTCAACGCCAACCGGCTGGGCGTGGACCTGTGCCTGGGCAGCCATGTGTGGGACCGCCAGCATAAATTCCGTATCCGCCTGGGCCCGCTCACGCTCGATGACTACATGGGCATGCTGCCCGGCCACCAGCCGTTCAACGAACTGGTGGCGTGGGTAGCCGAGTATCTGGGCCACGAATTGGACTGGGACTTGAACCTGGTCCTGCAACAACCCGAAGTACCGGCGCTGCGGCTTAACGGCCAGTTTCGCCTGGGCTTCAACACGTGGCTCGGCCAACCTGCGCACGACGCCAACGACCTAATCCTGGCCCGGCATTACGCCGATCAAGCCACCACCTCAAGGAATCCAGAGCATGGGTGAAATCAGTCGCGCCGCACTGTTCGGCAAACTCAACAGCGTGGCCTACAAAGCCATCGAAGCCGCCACCGTGTTCTGCAAGTTGCGGGGCAATCCTTACGTGGAACTGGCCCACTGGTTCCACCAGTTGCTGCAACTGCAGGACTCGGACCTGCACCGCATCATCCGCCAGTTCAACGTCGAGCCGGCGCGCCTGGCCCGCGACCTGACCGAAGCCTTGGACCGTCTGCCGCGCGGCTCGACTTCCATCACCGACCTGTCGTCCCACGTAGAAGAAGCAGTGGAACGTGGCTGGGTCTACGGCAGCCTGATGTTCGGCGAAAGCCAAGTGCGCACCGGTTACCTGGTGCTGGGCATTCTCAAGACTCCGAGCCTGCGCCATGCGTTGTTAGGCTTGTCCGGCGAGTTCGACAAGATCAAGGCCGAGGCCCTGAGCGAGCGTTTTGACGAATACGTCGGCGACTCGCCGGAAAACGCCTTGACCGCCAGCGACGGCTTCAACGCCGGCGCCGTTCCCGGCGAAGCCAGCGGCGCCATGGCGCCCAGCGCGATGGGCAAGCAGGAAGCCCTCAAGCGCTTCACTGTGGACCTGACCGAACAGGCGCGCAGCGGCAAGCTCGACCCGATCGTGGGGCGTGACGAAGAGATCCGCCAGTTGGTCGACATCCTTATGCGTCGGCGCCAGAACAACCCGATCCTCACCGGTGAAGCCGGGGTGGGTAAAACCGCCGTGGTCGAAGGGTTTGCCCTGCGCATCGTCGCCGGCGATGTGCCGCCGTCGCTCAAGGATGTAGAACTGCGCAGCCTGGATGTGGGCTTGCTGCAAGCCGGCGCCAGCATGAAAGGCGAGTTCGAACAGCGCCTGCGCCAGGTGATTGAAGACGTGCAGGCTTCGCCCAAGCCGATCATCCTGTTTATCGACGAAGCCCATACGCTGGTGGGCGCTGGTGGCGCCGCCGGCACCGGCGATGCGGCCAACCTGCTCAAGCCTGCGCTGGCCCGCGGCACCCTGCGCACCGTGGCCGCCACCACCTGGGCCGAGTACAAGAAGCACATCGAGAAAGACCCGGCCCTGACCCGCCGCTTCCAAGTGGTGCAAGTGGCCGAGCCCTCCGAAGACAAAGCCCTGTTGATGATGCGCGGCGTGGCCTCGACCATGGAACAGCACCACCAGGTGCAGATCCTCGACGAAGCCCTGGAAGCCTCAGTGAAGCTGTCGCACCGCTACATTCCGGCGCGCCAGTTGCCGGACAAATCCGTGAGCCTGCTGGATACCGCCTGCGCCCGTGTCGCCATCAGCCTGCACGCGGTGCCGGCCGAAGTGGACGACAGCCGCCGTCGCATCGAGGCCCTGGAAACCGAGCTGCAGATCATTGCCCGCGAGCATGCCATTGGCATCGACACCGGAGCGCGCCAGAGCAACAGCGAAGCCCTGTTGGCCGCCGAACGCGAGCGCCTGGCCACCCTCGAAAGCCGTTGGGCCGAAGAGAAAGCCCTGGTGGACGAGTTGCTTGCAACCCGTGCCACCCTGCGCGAAAAGGCCGGGGTGGTGGACAGTGGCAACGACGAATTGCGCACTCAATTGGTCGACCTGCAACAACGCCTCACCGCGCTGCAAGGCGAAACCCCGCTGATCCTGCCGACCGTGGATTATCAGGCCGTGGCCTCGGTGGTCGCCGACTGGACCGGCATCCCGGTGGGCCGCATGGCGCGCAACGAATTGGAAACCGTGCTGAACCTGGATCAGCACTTGAAAAAACGCATCATCGGCCAGGACCATGCCTTGCAGATGATCGCCAAGCGCATCCAGACCTCTCGCGCCGGCCTCGACAACCCGAGCAAGCCGATCGGTGTATTCATGCTGGCCGGCACCTCCGGCGTGGGCAAGACCGAAACCGCCCTGGCCCTGGCCGAAGCCATGTACGGCGGTGAGCAGAACGTCATCACCATCAACATGAGCGAGTTCCAGGAAGCCCACACCGTGTCGACCCTCAAGGGCGCGCCACCAGGCTACATCGGCTACGGCGAGGGCGGTGTGCTGACCGAAGCGGTACGGCGCAAGCCCTACAGCGTGGTGCTGCTGGACGAGGTGGAAAAAGCCCACCCGGACGTGCACGAGATTTTCTTCCAAGTGTTCGACAAAGGCGTAATGGAAGACGGCGAAGGCCGGGTGATCGACTTCAAGAACACCTTGATTCTGCTGACCACCAACGCCGGCACCGAGCTGATTTCCCAGGTCTGCAAAGACCCGGCGAACATCCCCGAGCCCGAGGAGATTGCCAAGGCCCTGCGCCAGCCGCTGCTGGAGATCTTCCCACCGGCCCTGCTCGGCCGCCTGGTGACGATCCCTTACTACCCGCTGAGCGACGAGATGCTCAAGGCGATCACCCGCTTGCAGCTCAACCGCATCAAAAAACGTGTGGAGAACACCCACAAGGTCGCCTTCGACTACGACGACGCGGTGGTCGACCTGATCGTCTCGCGTTGCACCGAAACCGAAAGCGGCGGACGCATGATCGACACCATCCTTACCAACAGCCTGCTGCCGGACATGAGCCGTGAATTCCTCACGCGCATGCTTGAGGGCAAGGCGCTGGCGGGTGTGCGGATCAGCAGTCGGGATAATGAGCTGCACTACGACTTCAACGACGCCGAATAACGACTGTTGAAATAAGGTTTAAATGTGGGAGGGGGCTTGCCCCCGATAGCGGTGAATCAGTCACTGCATGCATCAACTGACACACTGCTATCGGGGGCAAGCCCCCTCCCACATTTGGACTGGGTTCCTTCAGTTATTAGGGTACTTCGATGCTATTCAACCAAGCCTCACGCCTGGCCAAAATCACCAGCCCCCTCGGGCCGGATGTGCTGCTGCTCAATGAAATGGGCGGTGGTGAAGAGTTGGGGCGCCTGTTCAATTACGAGCTGCAACTGACGTCCCTGGACGCCAACATCGACCTCAACCAGTTGCTCGGCAAACCCATGAGCGTCGGCCTGCAATTGGCGGACGGCGGCGAGCGGCACTTCCACGGCATCGTCGCGCGGTGCAGCCAGAACATTGATCAAGGCCAGTTCGCCAGTTACCAAGTGACGCTGCGCCCGTGGTTCTGGCTGCTGACTCGGACCTCGGACTGCCGGATTTTCCAGAACCTGAGCATCCCGCAGATCATCAAGCAGGTGTTCCGCGACCTGGGCTTTTCCGACTTCGAAGACGCCCTGAGCCGGCCGTATCGCGAGTGGGAATACTGCGTGCAGTACCGCGAAACCAGCTTCGATTTCGTCAGCCGCTTGATGGAACAGGAAGGCATCTACTACTTCTTCCGCCATGAGCAGGACCGCCATGTGCTGGTACTGGCCGATGCCTATGGCGCCCACACCACCGTGCCGGGCTACGCGTCGGTGCCGTACTACCCCAAGGATGAGCAACAGCGCGAACGCGACCATATGCACAACTGGCATTTGGCGCAGGAGGTGCAGCCGGGCTCCCTGGAACTCAACGACTACGACTTCCAGCGCCCCAGCGCCAGCATCGACGTGCGCTCGGCCATGCCGCGCCCACATACCGCCGGCGACTACCCGCTCTACGACTACCCCGGCACCTATGTGCAAAGCGAAGACGGCGAGCACTACGCGCGCACCCGCATCGAAGCGCTGCAAACCCTGCACGAACAGATCGAGTTTGCCGGCAATGCACGCGGCCTGGGATCGGGCCATCTGTTCAGCCTCACCGGCTTCAGCCGCCAGGACCAGAATCGCGAATACCTGATCGTTGGCATCCGCTACTACATCGTCCAGGAAAACCTCGAAAGCGGCGGCGGTTCGGCCTCGGCGCAGTTCGAAAGCAGCCTGACCTGCATCGACGCACAGCAAAGCTTCCGCCCGTTGGCCACCACTCACCGGCCCATCGTCAAAGGCCCGCAAACCGCACTGGTGGTCGGCCCCAAAGGCGAGGAAATCTGGACCGACCAGTACGGCCGCGTAAAGGTGCATTTCTATTGGGACCGTCACGACCAATCCAACGAAAACAGCTCGTGCTGGATTCGTGTGTCGCAGTCCTGGGCCGGCAAGAACTGGGGCTCGATGCAGATTCCGCGGATCGGCCAGGAGGTGATTGTGAGCTTTCTGGAAGGCGACCCGGACCGACCGATCATCACCGGGCGGGTGTACAACGCCGAGCAGACCGTGCCCTACGACCTGCCCGAGAACGCAACCCAGAGCGGCATGAAAAGCCGCTCCAGCAAGGGCGGCACGCCGGCCAACTTCAATGAAATCCGCATGGAGGACAAGAAGGGCCTGGAGCAGCTGTATATCCATGCCGAGCGCAACCAGGACATCGTGGTGGAGGTGGATGAGAGCCACTCCGTCGGGCACGACCGCAACAAGAGCATTGGCCATAACGAGACGGTAACCATCGGCAACAACCGCCTGCGCATCGTCAAGCAGGAAGACATCCTTTCGGTGGGCCAGCGCAAGACCGACAGCATCAGCCAGAGTTACGTGATCGAAGTTGGCGAAAACCTGCGCCTGGTCTGCGGCGAAAGCATCCTGGAGTTGAATGCCAGCGGGCAGATCAACCTCACCGGCGTAAACATCAGCTTCTATGCCAGCGGCGATGCCGAGATCAATACCAAAGGCGTGCTGCACCTCAATAACGGCGGCGGCCCTGGCGCCACGCCCGATGGACAGGGCCAGAAAACCAGCATCGACGCCAATATCAAAGCCGCGTTCCCCGCGCCGAAAGCTCCTGACGAGACCCGTTTGCCATGACGTACCGAATCAACGAATTCCAGTTCCAACTGCCGGCGAGCGAGCTGCAGGATGCGACGATCAACATCCTCAAGTTCCCGGAGCTGGGCACATCCCTGATCGTCAGCCGCAGCCAACTGGCCGACGGCGAAACCCTGCACAGCAACTTCAACGACCAGCTCCAGCGCCTGGAAAAACAGGTGCAGGATCTGCGCTATCAACCGGGCGTTGACGTGCGCTTGGGCGCCGCGCAGGAAGTGGAAGGCATCGAGCTGCGCAGCCAGTTCAACAAGGGCAACGACAAGGTGTTCCAATACCAGCTGGCGCTGGTGATACCGGGCACGCGCAAGATGCTCGCCTTGAGTTATGTGAAGGCCGAGAAGCTTGGGGAGGCCGAAGCGGCGCATTGGGCGCTGATCAAGAACTCGCTGTCGTTCGACGCCATTTCCTGATGAGCTGCCTGCATGTCTGACGCGCTTTGGGCGGCCCGCATGGGCGATGCGCTCTCCCACACTTCGATGATGGCCGATATCCTCGGCGGTGTGCTGGAAGTGGCGGCCAACATCGCGATCACGGCGGTGGCGACGGCGGCGGTGGTTGCCGCCACCGGGATTACAGTGGCCACTGGCGGGCTCGGTTGCTTCCTGTTGGGCGCCGTGGTGGGCACGGTTGTCGGCCTGGCCATGAGCAAGACCGGCGCGGACAAAGGCTTATCGAATTTATGCGAAAGCTTCAGCAACGCCCTGTTTCCGCCCACGGTGCAGGCGAACATCCTCACCGGTTCCACCAACACCCTGACCAATAACATTCCGGCCGCTCGCGCCGCCGGGGCGATCACCTCTCACGTCGCACCCGCCGGCACTGAGCTGGAAGAGCCCGCGCCCGAGCCCGAGCCAGAAGCCAGCTTCCTGGACATGGCCGAGAGCTTCTTCTCACAGATGTGGCGCCCCACGGTGGCCACGCCCGCCCCCGGTGCCGAACCCAAGCCGCTGGATCAGGTGGCGTGCACAAAACATCCGCCGATGCCGCCGCAGTTTCTGGCCGAAGGCTCGGAAAAAGTCACCATCAATGGCCAACCGGCGGTGCGCAGCGGTGACCGCAGCACCTGCGATGCAACGGTGGTCTCGTCGGGGCTGATCTCCTCCAACGTGACCATCGGCGGCGGTTCGGTGGTGGTGCGTGAGATTCGCAGCGGCAAGACACCGGGCGTCGGGCTGGCGGTGACGGCGTTGCTGATGCTCAAGGGCGGCAAGGGCAAGTTCTTCAGCAAGTTGCCCTGCATGTTGATCGGCGGCGCGGCCTCGATGGCCGTCAGCAGTGCGATGGGGGCGATGGCCAACGCGGCGATGGGCTCGTCGAACCCGGTGCACGCGGCCACCGGCGCCAAGGTGCTGGGCGGTGACGAAGAGCTGGATTTCGTCCTGCCCGGCATCCTGCCGATTGATTGGCAGCGGTTCTACAACAGCCGTGACGAACGCACGGGCAGCCTGTTCGGCCCAGGCTGGAGCGTGCCGTATGAAGTCTGCGTCGCCATCCAGCCTCATCCCGACGGCGGTGAAACGCTGATCTACACCGATGAACAGGGCCGGCCTATCGACATGGGCAGCATCCCCCTGGGCGGCGCGGTGTTCAGCGCCGGTGAAGGGCTGGCCGTGCGCCGACACCTCAACGGTGAGCTGCTGATTGAAAGCGATGACGGCCTGTATCGCTTGTTCGAACCCTCCGCCAACCCGGCATTGCTGCGCCTCAGCCAACTCGGCGACCGCAACGACAACCGCATCCATGTCGATTATGACGACGCCGGGCGCCTGGTCCGACTGCGCGATACCTTCGATCTGGTGCAAGTGGAGTTGATCCGTGATCAAGGTCACGTGGTACGACTCGAACGGCTGTACCCCGACCAGCGCCGCGAAGTGCTGGTCAGCTATGGCTATGACGCTATCGGCAACCTGGCTGAGGTCCGCGATGCAACTGGCCAAGTGCAGCGCCGCTTCAGCTACGATGCTGGCCGGCGCATGGTGGAGCACCAGCTACCGACCGGGTTGCGCTGTTTCTATGAGTGGGCCTTGGTTGAAAACGCGGAATGGCGCGTGGTCCGGCACTGGACCGACGAAGGCGACGCCTACCAGTTCGACTATGACTTGCAGGCCGGTATCACGCGGATTACCGACGGCTTGCAACGCGTCAGTACCCGCCACTGGAACACCCAGCACCAGATCGTTCGGTACAGCGACAACCTCGGGCAAACCTGGCTGTTCGAGTGGAACGACGAACGCCAATTGCTCAGCGCCACCGATCCGCTGGGCGGGCGCTATGCGTACAGCTACGACGACGCCGGCAACCTGATCGGCGAGACTGACCCGCTGGGCCGCAGCGACTCGACCTTGTGGCTTGAGCATTGGGCACTGCCGCTGGTGGAGACCGACGCCGCCGACAATAGCTGGGCGTATCGCTACGATCAGCGCGGCAACTGCATCGCCGAAACCGACCCGCTGGGCTATGTCACTCGCTATCGCTATGACGATCACGGCCAGCCCGTAGAAATCATCGACGCCACTGGCAAAAGCAAGAAGCTGCGCTGGAACCCGTTCGGGCAGTTGGTCGAGCACGTGGATTGCTCCGGCTACCCCACCCGCTTCAGCTACGACGAACGCGGCAATTTGCAGGTCATCACCGACGCCCTTGGCGAGCGCACCCTGTTCAGCTATGACGCCCAGGGGCGCCTGCTCAGCAGCCAATTGCCGGACGGGCGCACCGAGCAATACCAACGCAACACCAGCGGCCAACTGGTGGGTTACACCGACCCGGCCGGGCATACCACCCTGTACCAGCACAACCGTCGCGGCCAGGTGCGCCAGCGCATCGACGCCCATGGTCGGCAGGTGCAGTTCGGCTATGACAGCTATGGACGCCTGCAAGCGCTGATCAACGAAAACGGCGAGCGTTATCGGTTTGCCTGGGACGCCGGCGATCGGTTGACCGAGCAGCAGGACCTGGATGGCAGCGCCAAGCGCTACCGCTACGATCCGCTGGACAATGTGATTGCGGTGAGCGCTGTACCGGCCCCGTATGGCAGTGGCTTGGCGGTCGTCCCCGAGACAGCGCCCGCGCCCATCGTCCATCGATTGGAGCGCGACGCCGTTGGCCGCCTGATCGCCAAGACCACCGACGATGGCCGCACGGACTACAGCTACGACGCCGTGGATCAGCTTACGGCGGTGACGTTCACCGACCTGCACGGCAACACCCAGGCCCTGAGCTTCGCCTACGACGCCCTTGGCCAGTTACTCACCGAACAGAGCTCAGCGGGCAGCCTGCACCACCACTACGACGAACTCGGCAACCTGATCCAGACCCAACTGCCCGACGGCCGCTGGCTCAACCGCCTGTACTACGGCAGCGGCCACCTGCATCAGATCAACCTCGATGGCCAGGTGATCAGCGACTTCGAACGCGACCGCCTGCACCGCGAAGTGCTGCGCACCCAGGGCCAGCTCAGCACCCGCAGCGAATACGACCGCAGCGGCCGCCTGCGCGCACGTCAACGTCGTCTGGCGGGCCAGCCGTCGCTGCTGCCGGCAGCCGCGCAGAAACAATTCGAATACGACCCCGCCGACAACCTGATCGGCAAACTCGACCAACAGCCCGCCACACAACACCGCCAACTGCTGCACTACGACGCCACCGGCCGCATCATCGCCAGCCAGGACAACCTGCACGGCCAACGCGAAACCTTCGCCTACGACGCCGCCGCCAACCTGCTCGACGGCCCGCAACCCGGCGCCGGGCGGGTGGTGCACAACAAGCTGCTGACCTACCAAGACAAGCGTTATCGCTATGACGCCTTCGGCCGCACAATCGAAAAACGCAGCACCGCGCGCGGCCTGCAACGCTTTGCCTACGACGCCGAAAGCCGTCTGATCGAAGTACGCAATGAAAACGGCAGCGTGGTCCGGATGACCTACGACCCGCTGGGCCGACGCATCGCGAAAACCGAGCACGGCGGTGACGGGTATCCGCTGGGGGAAACCCGGTTTATGTGGGATGGCCTGCGGTTGTTGCAGGAGCATAGACACAGTCAGACCAGTCTTTACATCTACCAAGACGAAGGCTACGAGCCTATTGCCCGCATTGACGGCAGCGGGCCTCTGCAAAAAATCCGCTACTACCACAACGACCTGAACGGCTTGCCGGAACAACTCACCGAAGCGGATGGGCACACGGTTTGGCAGGCGACATATCGGGTGTGGGGCAACACGCTGGAAGAGGTGCGCGAGCCTTATTACATTGAAGAGCAGAACCTGCGGTTTCAGGGGCAGTATCTGGATCGGGAGACGGGGCTGCACTACAACACGTTCAGGTTTTATGATCCGGATGTGGGGCGGTTTACTACGCCGGATCCGATTGGGTTGGCGGGAGGGTTGAACCTCTATCAATATGCGCCGAATCCCTTTACTTGGATTGATCCGTGGGGATGGGCTTGCAAAAGTGCAGTCAGCGGTAATAAAGGTCGGACCAAGGCGATTCATGACTTGAAACGGAACGGGTTCAAGGTCGTAGCTGAAGAAGTCACCATGAAGGTAAACGGAAAACGTATTCGGGCTGACTTCGTCGCCAAGGACCGTAACGGTAAGTTACATGTATTTGAAGTTAAACATGGCACTGGAAAGCTAACTCCTAACCAAACAGACTCCAAGGTCTTCGACATGACCAAGCCGGCCAACACCACACAACACTTGGGAGGTGGCACGATCAAGCCCTCCGCTGGAACGAAGGGATCGTTCAAGGTTGATACCAAAGGCAAACCGGGCGTTCCGCTGGGTGGAAAAGGCGCACAGCACAACGCAACCTTCAATCTTCTAATCTACAAGTGAATAACATGAGCCTTGAAGTTCGTAAAAATATGGAAGTGGAATTACTGGCAGCGCTGAAGCAAATAACCTCTCCCCACTTCAACCTAAAGGCAAGCAAAAATAAAATTAGCCTACTGGCAGAAAAAGAAAAATTTGGAGAAATCTATCTCCAGCATTTGACAAAAGCCGATGGCTACTATGCCGGAATGGAGATCTATACGTGTGAGGCATTTAGCTTCTGTAAAAACCAGTCTCCTCCCTATCAAAGCCGGCTGTTCAACACATCATTTTTATCGAAGAGCTCTTTGTCGGAAGAAACAAAACAGTTCGGCGACGAGTTGGGCGGAATCATCAAAACTCCGTCAGCTCAGGATATAAATGC
>NZ_JAEILC010000036.1:0-63899 GCF_016307435.1 Pseudomonas sp. S4_EA_1b
AAATTTTACTTTCCATCCCAAGCTGATTTATTGCATGGTTGTACGACGACTTAATCGTCGTCTCGCCTCCATAACAATAAGGACCTCTCCATGCAAAACATCAAAGTGCTGATCGGCTTTCTATGTCTGTTCAGCGGCTACGTCGCCGCCGGCCCTGCCGCCGACGACCAGGATGTAGCCCAAGCCGTCGACCACCTGACCCAAGCCATGCTGCATAAAGACATCAAGCAATTGCAGGCCCTCACCGCCGAGAAGCTGACCTACGGCCACTCCAGCGGCAAGATCCAGAACAAACAGGAATTTATCGCCGACATCGAAACCGGCCGCAGCGGCTTCAAGACCCTGGAAATGCAGAAGCAGACCATCACCTTGAACGGCGATACGGCATTGGTACGCAACCACTTTCACGCCCAAGCGGTGAACAGTGGCGTTGAGGTGCCGACCGATATCGAAAACTTCCAGGTTTGGCAGAAGCAAAAAGGCCACTGGCTGCTGATCGGTCGCCAAGCGTTCAAGTTCTGACGCACCCGGTGAGCCCAGCGCGGCTCACCACGCGACGATGTTGCGCACCTTGAGCAACGCCTCGCGCAGCGCCGGCATGTCCACCGACCCCAGGGCCAGGCGCAGCGCATGGGGCACATGGGTCGAGACCGCGAACGGCTCGGCGGTGGACACCGACACGCCCTGGCGCTGCAAAGCCATTGCCACTTGATCGGCACGGGCATCTTCGGCCAGCGGTAACCACAAAAAATACGAGGACGGGTGGCAGGTGTAATCCAACCCCTTGAGCACCTGCGCCGCCAACGCCTGCCGCGCCTTGGCGTCCTCGCGCTTTTGCGCTTCCAACTGCGCCACAGTGCCGTCTTCCAGCCAGCCCACGGCGATGGCGCTCATGATGCCGGGCACATTCCAGGTGGTGGCCATCACCCTGCGCTCCAGCGCGCTGACCCACGCCGGCGGTGCCGCGACAAACCCCACGCGTAAACCGGTGGCGACACTCTTGGATAACCCGCCGACATAGACAGTGCGTTCCGGCGCCAGGCTGGCCACGGGCGGCGGTGCGTCTTCGGCGAGAAACGCGTAGGCCGCATCCTCGATGATCATCAGATTGTGCTGGCGGGCGATGTCCACCAACCGCTCGCGCTGCGTCAGGTCCATCACCCAACCGAGTGGGTTATGCAGGGTCGGCATGCTGTACACCGCGCGCACCGGGCGGCGGCGGCACAACTGCTGCAGAGCGGCCAGGTCCGGACCGTAGGCGGTGACCGGCAGAGCAAGGATTTCCAGATGCAGGGTTTCGGCCAGCACCTTGAACCCCGAGTACGTCAGCGCATCGACGGCAATCACATCGCCCGGCTTGAGCAGCGCCATCATGGTCACCGCCAGGCCATGTTGCGCACCGCTGACCACCAGCACCTGTTCGGCCGCCACCGCTAAGCCGCGACTAAGCAAGTGCCGAGCGACGGCGGCGCGCTCGTGTATACGGCCGGCATGGGGCTGGTAACGCAGTAAGGCTTCCAGGTCGCCGGACAGCGCCAACTGGCGCAGAGCCGTGCGCAGCAGGTCGGCCTGGCCGGGCAAGGACGGATAGTTGAAATTCAGATCGAGCAGGCCCGCCGCCACGTTCATCTGCCCACTGCCCTGCCCCGGCGGCAAGGCGATTTCACGGACAAAAGTGCCCCGTCCCGTTTCGCCACTGACCAGGCCCATGGCCTCCAACTCAGTGTACACGCGGCTCGCCGTTGCCAGCGCCAAGCCATGTTCGGCGGCCAACTGACGGTGCGTAGGCAGCCGGGTTCCGGGCGCCAACGCACCTGAGCGGATGGCGTGGGCGAAGCGGTCGACCAGCAGTTTGTAACGGGCTCGCGGCATGGCGGCTGTATCCATGACAATTTTTTGATTGTCCCAATCCTCGCTCCTAGGATGACGCCCACGCAACTTCTCTTTTTCAGGCAGACCTCATGGAACGTTCCCTCGACACCCCGGACACCCGCACCCAGGGCTGGATCAACGGTTTTATCGGCGTGGTGATCTTCAGTGGTTCACTGCCGGCCACGCGCCTGGCGGTGATGGAATTCGATCCAGTGTTCCTGACCATGATCCGCGCCACCCTCGCCGCGCTGCTGGCGGTGTTGCTGCTACGGGTATTCAAGGAGAAACGCCCCACCCGCCAGCAGTGGCTGCCTCTGGCGATCGTCTCGCTGGGCGTGGTGATCGGTTTCCCCCTGCTCACCGCCATGGCGTTGCAATACGTGACCTCCGCCCACTCCATCGTGTTTATCGGCTTGTTGCCGCTGGCCACTGCGGTGTTTGCGGTGTGGCGCGGTGGGGAGCGGCCGCGCCCGGTGTTCTGGTTGTTTTCGCTGCTGGGCAGCGCATTGGTGGTGGGTTACGCCTTGTCGCAGGGCCTGACCGCCGCTCCGGCTGGCGATTTGCTGATGCTGCTGGCGGTGCTGGTGTGCGGCCTGGGGTATGCCGAGGGCGCCACGCTGTCGCGCAGCCTCGGCGGTTGGCAGGTGATCTGTTGGGCACTGGTGGTGGCACTGCCAGTGGTGGCGCCGCTGAGCCTTTTACTGGCGCCGTCGAGCGTCTCCGGGATCAGCCTGTCGGCGTGGCTGAGCCTGGGCTACGTGGCGTTGTTCAGCATGCTGATCGGCTTCGTATTCTGGTATCGCGGCCTCGCCCAGGGCGGTATTGCGGCTGTCGGCCAGTTGCAGTTGCTGCAACCGTTCTTCGGCCTGGCGCTGGCGGCTGGATTGCTGCATGAACAGGTCAGCCTGGGCATGCTGCTGGTGACGCTCATGGTGATCGCATGTGTGGCGGGCGCCAGGCGCTTTGCGCGGTGATCCGTCGTCGCGCAGCGGCACCATTAGCTCAGCGTTTTATTCCCATTCGTCGTTTGTCCTGCTAAACAGAGCTATCGCCACAGAATAAAAGGATGCGACATGCACGCCCCTTCACTGCAGGACACTACCGCGCCGGAAGGCGTCTGCTACGGCTGCGGCAGCAGCAACCCCCATGGTTTGCATATCAAGAGTCGCTGGGACGAAGACCGCATCCATGTGATCGCCGAGCATCAGCCCGACGCTCGCTATTGCGGCTGGCCGGACCTGGTCTATGGCGGCCTGATCGCCATGCTGGTGGACTGCCACTCCAACTGGACCGCCATGGCCTATCACTATCAGGCCGAACAGCGCGAACCCGGCAGCCTGCCGCGTATCGACTGCGTCACCGGCAACCTGGGTATCAAATTCATCAAGCCCACCCCCATGGGCGTGCCGCTGACGTTGCGTGCGCGGGTCGAGGGCGAAGTCGGGCGCAAAACCCAGGTAATCTGCGAGGTGTACGCCGGCGATGTGCTTACGGCCATCGGTGATTCGGTGTTCGTGCGCGTCGATACCGGCCAATTGGCTGCCGCTGCCCACGGTCGCAGCGACTGAACCTGGGCTACCCTCACTGCCATCGCTTATTGAGGACTGCACTAATGGAACGTCTGACCGCCAAAGACTTCGCTCCCGAACTGCTGGAACTCTATGACGGCTATGCCCACGGCACGATCAACCGCCGCGAGTTTCTCGACCGCGCCGCGCTGTTCACCTTGGGCGGGCTGACCGCATCGGCGCTGCTGGCGGCGCTTAGCCCCAACTATGCCCTGGCCGAACAGGTGAAATTCACTGACCCGGCCATCGTCGCCGACTACATCACCTACCCCTCGCCCCAAGGCCACGGCACGGTACGCGGCTATCTGGTGCGCCCGGCCAATGCCAGCGGCAAACTGCCGGCGGTGGTGGTGGTGCATGAAAACCGCGGCTTGAACCCTTATATCGAAGACGTCGCGCGACGCCTGGCCAAGGCCGGTTTCATCGCCCTGGCGCCGGACGGTCTCACATCGGTCGGCGGCTACCCCGGCAATGACGAAAAAGGCAAAGCGCTGCAAGAGAAAATCGACCCGACCCGACTGATGAACGACTTCTTCGCCGCCATCGACTGGCTGATGAAACACGACAGCAGCACCGGCAAAGTCGGCATCACCGGTTTCTGCTACGGCGGCGGCGTGACCAATGCGGCGGCGGTGGCCTACCCCGACCTGGGCGCGGCGGTGTCGTTCTACGGGCGCCAACCGGACGCCAAGGACGTCGCGCGTATCAAGGCGCCGATCATGCTGCACTTCGGCGAGCTGGACACGC
Organism: Pseudomonas sp. S4_EA_1b; assembly: GCF_016307435.1. Lineage (NCBI taxonomy): Bacteria > Pseudomonadati > Pseudomonadota > Gammaproteobacteria > Pseudomonadales > Pseudomonadaceae > Pseudomonas > Pseudomonas sp. S4_EA_1b. The sequence goes on from NZ_JAEILC010000036.1 coordinate 4,188, forward strand.
GAATCAACGAAGGCTGGCCGGCCTATGAGCAAGCGTTGAAAGCGGCCGGGACGACCTATGAGGCGTATATCTACCAGGGCGCCAACCATGGGTTTCACAACGATTCGACACCGCGCTATGACGAAGCGGCGGCGAACCTGGCGTGGGAGCGCACCTTGGGGTGGTTTCGCAAATACCTGGCGTGAGATCGACTGTCAGCGGGGGCTGCCTGCCGAAAGCTAGCACATGCAACGCTTGTGATGAGCAGGCTTGCCCTGCTCATCACGGCACGCTGAGGATCAGTGTTCCAGAGCATATCGCCGGCAATGGTTGAGGTAGCCTTGTTCATGGCTGCCCACCAGTTGCACCACGCTCGTCCATAGCCATGACGGCGCATCCAGTTGTCGGGTGCGGTTTTCCTGGAGCACTGCCATCCATGCTTTGCGGGTGGCGCGATCCATCTGGCGGGCGTGGGCGATGCCGACTACGCGGGCCAGATAACCGGCAGCGTGCATGGCATCGGTTTCGCTCAGTTCATCCAGCTCCAACTTCATGTCCTGGGGCAGCAGTTCGCGGATAAAAAAGCCGTGATCCAGAAAACGCGTCGCCACCATGCGCTCGCCCAATCCTGGCGATAGATGGCGTGCGCCTTCGACCACGCGACGACCATTGTCCCGAGGCATCTTCGCCCGCGGCGCTCGGGGTGCGGCTGCGCCAACGGCTTCCTTGATATCGATCAGGCAGTATTCCTGATCATCTTTGTCACCCACGCCGAGCAATACCGCATAGCGCATCAGGCCAAGGGAACTGCAGCCTTTTACCCAATATGCAGAGTCCAGCAGTTCAACCTTGGCATCCTTTGGCCGACCTTTAAGCGAGGTGACCAACTGGTGAATGTCATCCGAGGCGCAGACGTGCTCCAACGCGCTTTTTTCCGCGCGCGACAGCGACCAGAAGTGTTTGCCCAAGGGCACCGTTTGGTCGAGGTCGCGGATATGCATGTCGATACGGCCGTTGTTGTCGCCGGTCGGGCCCAGGTTGCCGGCGTGGCAGTCGCCGCAGATCCAGATCGCCGGTCCATGGGGCAAGCGGCGCCCCGGCAGGCTGTGCAGCCACTCGTAAAACTGTACGGTGCTGCCGCGCACATAGGCGTGAGCCGAGCGCGCCATCTTCAGATTGCGCAGTTGAGTCAGGTGCGGCATGCGAGCGGAGGGGCGTGGAATTTTCATGAACAGCCTCAGGTGGGGCCACAGTAGATCGCAGCGCCCGGGAGAATGTTTCATTTTGTTTCAAGATAATGGCACTAGGACAGCTCAGACGTCGCCGGATTGCACTTGCAACCACTCCTTGAACGCCAACATTGCCGAGGTTTCGGCCCGCGATTGCAGGCGCGTCAGCCAGTAACTGCCGGTGTTGATGCCGACATCGAAAGGCTGGCGGATCAGATCGTTCTCCAGTTGCCGCGTGAACATCAGCGCCGGTGCCAACGCAACGCCGATGCCTTGCAGCGCCGCATCCATCATCGCCAGGGAGGAGTCGAACACGATGCTGCGCGGCACCAGGGTGTCGACGGGCAAACCCGCAGCGTGAAACCACAGGCTCCACTCATCGGCGCGATAGGAGCGCAGCAGCGTGTGTTTCAACAGGTCGTGTGGCGTATGCAGTTGCTCGGCGATCGCGGGGATGCACAGCACCGTCAGCGGCGCTTCCAGCAGATGGCAGGCATCGGTGCCATGCCAGGCGCCGGCACCGAAACGTACTGCGTAGTCCAAGCCTTCGGCGGCCACGTCGACACGGTTGTTATGGGTGGACAAGCGCAGGTCGATAAGCGGGTAGCGGGCCTGGAAGTCGGCCAGGCGCGGCAACAGCCAGCCTACCGCGAAGGTGCCCACCGCGCCCACAGTCAGCACTTCGCGGTAATGCCCGCCTTCGAACTGGCCCAAAGTCTGGGCAATGCGATCGAAGGATTCACGCAGCACCGGCAGCAGGGTTTCGCCTTCGCGGGTGAGCATCAGCCCGCGCGGCAAGCGTTTGAACAAAGTCACATTGAGTTGCGCCTCCAGGCTTTTTACCTGATGGCTGACCGCCGCCTGGGTCACGCACAGCTCAATGGCGGCGCGGGTGAAGCTCAAGTGCCGGGCCGAGGCTTCGAAGGCACGCAAGGCATTGAGGGGCAGATGGGAACGCAACATGGGTTTGAGCCCCAATTTTTCTAATGGCAGGTGCGAGATATGATCGTTTGTCGACCGAATGAAATCCACCTAGATTTGCGGCGCCTGCGCAGGCCTTTATTGTTATCGCGACACTTATAGGGAAGCCAACCACCATGCGTCACTACGCACACACCCTCGTTCTTTCTGCACTGCTGCTCGGCGCGGGCAGTTGCATCGCCAGTACCGACCTGCGCCCCGTGGTCAACGCCAGCATCGAGCCGCTGATGCGCCAGCAAGGCATCACCGGCCTTTCGGTCGCGGTGATTCACCAAGGCCAGGTGCAATACTTTAATTACGGCCTTGCCTCCCGAGAAACCCAACAGCCGGTCAGCGAAAACACGCTATTTGAAGTGGGTTCGGTCAGTAAAACCTTCGCCGCCACCCTGGGCGGCTACGCCCAAGCCACCGGCAAACTCACGCTATCGGACAAGGCCAGCCAGCACCTGCCGGCCCTAAAGGGCAGCGCTTTCGAGCAGATCAGCCTGTTGCAACTGGCCACCTACACCGCCGGCGGTTTGCCGTTGCAGTTCCCCCAAGCCGCTGACACTGCAGGCGGCATGCTCAACTACTTCCAGCACTGGAAACCCACCTATGCGCCCGGCGCACAGCGGCTGTATTCCAACCCCAGCATCGGCCTGTTCGGGTATCTGGCCGCGCAAAGCCTAGAGCAGCCGTACAACGTCGCCATGGAGCAAACACTGCTGCCCAAACTGGGCCTGAAACACACCTATGTGAACGTGCCAAAGGCGCAAATGGCCCTTTACGCCCAAGGCTATGACAAACAGGACAAGCCCGTGCGCGTCAGCCCCGGCGCGCTGGACAGCGAAGCCTATGGCATCAAGACCAGCGCCCACGACCTCGCACGCTACGTCCAGGCGAACATGCACCCGCAAACCCTGGAACAGCCGCTGCAACAGGCCATCGCCACCACCCATAGCGGTTACTACCGCGTGGATGGCATGACCCAGGCCCTGGGCTGGGAGTACTACCCCTACCCCATTTCGCTGCAAGCGTTGATCGACGGCAACTCCACGCCCATGGCCCTGCAACCCCATGCAGCCAGCTGGTTCACCCAGCCCCAGGCGCAACCGGCCAATGTGCTGTACAACAAAACCGGCTCCACCAGCGGGTTTGGCGCGTACGTGGCGTACGTACCGAGCCAGGACAAAGGCGTGGTGATCCTGGCGAACAGGAACTACCCGAACGCCGAACGGGTGAAAGTGGCACATGCCATCTTGAGTGCCCTGGCCCCATAACGCACTCAGGCGGGCGTGGTTCTGCGGGTTATTCGGCGTACGCCCAGGTCATGCGAAACGACGCCCCGCCCCATTCCGAATCCCGCACCTCGACCTGCCCGCCGTGCCACTGTGACACCCGCTGCACCAAGGCCAGCCCCAGGCCGAAGCCGCCAGTGCGGCGGTCGCGGCTGGCGTCCAGGCGCATGAAGGGTTGGAAGATTTTCGCGCGGCCGCCCTCAGGCACGCCGGGGCCGTCGTCACACACGCGCACTTCATAACCGTTACCGAATGCGAGCAATGACACGTGCACCCGGCGCTCGGCGTAACGAATGGCGTTGCGCAACAGGTTGATCACCGCGCGGGCCATAAAGCGCGGTTCGATCTGGATAAAATCCACCTCGCACACGCGCAACGATAACTGCACACCGGCCGCCTCGGCCTCCAGCGCCACGCTGCCGATCACGCTGTCGAGCCAGCTGTGGGCTTCGATGCGCTCGCGGGTGACCTGGGTGGCGCCGCGTTCCAGGCTGGCGTAGGTGAGCAACTCCGAGACCATCTCTTCCAGTTCGCCGAGGTCTGCGTACATGTCGGCAATCAGTTCGCCGCGTTGGCGCGGGTCGGCCTGTTGCTTGAGCTGGTCGAGCTCGAACGACAACCGTGCAATCGGTGTACGCAATTCGTGGGACACGGCGTTGGTGAGTTCGCGCTGATTGGCGATCAGGCTTTCGATGCGTTCGGCCATCTGGTTGAAGTGGCCGGCCAGCTCGCGCACGGTGGAGCGGCGCGGCAGCAGGATGCGTGAGCCCAGGTCGTTATCGCCGAAACGCTGGGCAGCCAGGCGGATGTGTTCCAGGTCGCGCCAATGCGGGCGCACCCAAAAATACAGCACAAGGGCCAGGCACACGCCGAGAAGGCCATAGGCCCATAGGTACAGCCATTTGGGTTCTTCCGGCAGTTTGATCTCCAGCAACTGCGGGCCAGCGTCGATAGCGGCGAGGAACTCCTTGAAGTCGCCACGCACCACCAGCAGGCCCTGAGCCAGCAGCGCTTGCTCTCGGGAGGTTAGCGCCTGGGTGTCTTTGTGCACCAATTGCAGACGCAGCCCATAGTGCGGTTGCAGCTCGGCGAGCCGGGCCTGGCGCTGTGCACTGGGTAATGGCCGCAGTTTTTCGACTACGCCATACGCCGGGCCACGCATGGCCTCGCGGTTGTAGGTTTCGTTGGCGTCGGGCAGCAGCTCGTCGAAGGTGTAGTTGACCAGCCAGATTGCGCCTGCCAGGCCCAACGCCAGGATCAGATATAAACGCAGGTACAGCCGCAGCACCTAGACCTCCCACGCAAATGGATTGAACAGGTAGCCCTTGCCCCAGATGGTCTTGATGCACACCGGTTCGCGAGGGTTGTCGTTGAGCTTGGCGCGCAGCTTGCTGATGTACACGTCGACACTGCGGTTGAGGCCATCGAAGGCGATGCCGCGCATGCGGTTGAGGATGTCATCGCGCGACAGGATGCTGCCAGCATTGCTGGCCAGCAGCCAGAGCAGCTCGAACTCCATGGTGGTCAGGTCGATGCGCTCGTCCCCTAGGCTGACCACCCGGCAACTGCGGTCGATGGCCAACCGGCCGAACGCTAGGGCTCCGCGCACCGTAGGCTCCGGCGCCTGGCGGCGTTGCAATGCACACAGGCGCGCCAGCAGCACCGGTGGTTTGATCGGTTTGATCACGTAGTCGTCGGCACCGGACTCCAAGCCCAAGATATGGTCCAGATCGTCCTCTTTGGCGGTGAGGATCACGATGGGCGTGTCCGACACCCGGCGGATCTCGCGGCACACCTGCAAGCCACTCTGGCCCGGCAGCATCAAATCGAGCACCACCATCTTTGGCGTGAAGTCTAGAAAGGCCGCCAGGGCCTCGTCGCCCCGGTGTACCACGCGCACGTCAAAGCCATGCTGCGACAAAAAATGTGCGATCAGCCCTGCCAGCCGCTCGTCGTCCTCGACAAGCAGGACCTTGCCCAGCCCCAGGTTTTCCATAGGTTCTCAGTTGCAAACGGCGATTGATTGAAGAGCGCGCAGTATAGGTGGCAAGCTGCACCACTTGAGCGGCCGGCCGGCATCGATGGGCCAAGCTTCATGCTTTTAAGAGTTTTTAACAAATAGCCCGCAGTTTTTTACGCCATCTACAGGGAGTTGTATGCGCAAGGATTACCTGGCGTTCTTCGTGTCGCTGTTCTTGTCGCGGCTGGCGGACCAGATTCTGTTGTTTATCGTGCCGCTGCTCGTGTTCCAGACCACCGGCAGCGTGGCGTGGGCGGGCCTTGCGTTTTTTGTCGAGTCCCTGCCGCGCTACCTGGCATTCCCGGTGTGCGGCGCGTTGTGCGACAAGTTTTCGCCGCTGCGGATGTTGCATATCAGCCAGGTCTATCGGGCATTGGCATGTGCGATCGCGGTGGTGCTGTATGGGTTGTTTGATGGGATTTATTGGTTGGTGATCCTGTCGGCTCTGTGCGGGGTGCTGACGACCCTAGGCATTATGGCGCGGGAAGTCGTGATGCCCCATGGCTTCGCACAGTACAGCTACGCCAAGACGTTGTCCTATTCACAGATTGCCGATCAGAGCGGCCTGGTGCTCGGCCCACTGCTGGCGGCGTTGCTGCTGGAAATATGGAGCTGGCCGTGGGTGGTAGCAGGCGTGGCCGGGCTGTTCGTGCTGGCCGATCTGGCCATGCTGATCTGGCAACGCCACACCTCGATGGGCCTGCCCAGTCATGCGCAGCATTCCGACATCTGGCTGCAACCGCTGCGTATCGCCTTGGGCCACATCGGCCGCCTGGCGGCGTTGAAGCGCATCATTATTCTGGCGGTCGGCGTCAACCTGATCGTCGGTGTCACGCTGGCGACCTCGGCGGCGTTGGTCACCGGCCAGTTCGCCGCCGGCAAGGACGCCTACGCCCTGCTCCAGGCTGGCGGGGCGTTGGTCACCATTGCGATTCTGTTCTACCTGGCCCGCGCCACTTTACCCTTGAAGCTTATGGGTGGGCTGGGGTATTCGATGATTGCAATCGGTGCGCTGATCACCGCGATCAGCCCTGCTGTGTGGGTCTATACCGTGGGTTTCCTGCTGATCACCGGCTTCGACAAGATGTTCAACGTGTACCTGCGCAGCACCCGCCAGCGGGTCATCCCGGTTCAGGACTTCGGCAAGACGGTGGGGGTGATTACCCTGCTCAACAACCTGGCGCAACCCCTGGCGGGGTTGGCGATTGCGCTGTTGGCCACGCCCCTGGGCACACAAACGGTGATCCTGTTATTAACCGGGATCACCGCGCTGATCGGCCTGGCGGTCGCCTCAGGCTGGCACGCCACTGTGAAAGCGGAACTCAACGTCGGGTGACTCGATCAGCTCTTGCTCGGCCGCCCTTACCCGCTCGATCACTTGGGCGATGTCCTTGGCGTCGCCATATTGGTAGGCCAGCTTCAAGTACCCCTGAAAGTGCCGGGCCTCGCTTTTGAGCAGACCGAAGTAGAACTTGCCGAGCTCGTCGTCCAGATGGGGCACCAGCGCTTCGAAACGCTCGCAACTGCGCGCCTCGATAAACGCGCCGACCACCAGGGTATCCACCAATTTGACCGGCTCATGGCTACGCACCACTTTGCGCAGTCCCGAGGCATAGCGCCCGGCGTGCAGCTGGCGCAGTTCGACCTTGCGCTTTTTCATCAGGCGCATGACTTGCTCGTGATGCACCAACTCTTCCCGGGCCAGGCGCGACATCATATTGATCAGGTCGACATGGGCGTGGTACTTGGCCATTAGGCTCAGTGCCGTACTGGCGGCCTTGAATTCACAGTTCTTGTGGTCGATCAACAAGGTGTCCTGATCGGCCAATGCGGCCTGGACCCAGGCGTCAGGGGTACGGCAACCGAGGAATTCGTGGATTTCGGGCAGGTTCATCGGGCTCACGGGCAAAGGATCACAAAAGGGCGCCGATTATACCGACCGTGCCGCAGACCACCAGCCACCGGGCTTGATGTGCATCAACATGACGCCCGGCGCGGAGCAACTATAGTTGTGACACCCCCCTTGTTTCCGGAGTAACCGACCATGCAAGACGTCCGCAGCATCCTGGTGGTCCTTGAAACCGAACATTCCGAGAGCCTGGCCCTCAAGCGCGCCAAGCTGATCGCCGGGGTGACCGGGGCGCATCTGCATCTGTTGGTGTGCGACCGCAAACACGAGCACTCCGCGCTGCTCAGCGTACTCAAAGCGAGCCTGACCGAAGAAGGCTACAGCGTGACCACCGAACAGGCCTGGAACGATAGCCTGCATGACACCGTCATCGCGGTGCAGCAGGCTGAAGGCTGTGGCTTGGTGATCAAGCAGCACTACCCTGATAGCCCGCTGAAAAAGGCCCTGCTGACACCGACAGACTGGAAATTGCTGCGCTACTGCCCCGCGCCGGTGCTGCTGGTCAAAACCGCCACACCCTGGGCCGGCAAAGTGATCCTGGCCGCCATCGATGTGGGCAACAGCGATGTGGAGCACCGCTCGCTGCACCATTCGATCATCGACCATGGTTTCGACATCGCCTACCTGGCCAAGGCCCAGTTACATGTGATCAGCGCCCATCCCTCGCCGATGCTGTCGGCGGCGGACCCCACGTTCCAGCTCAAGGAAAGCATCGAGGCACGGTATCGCGAGCAGTGCCAAGCCTTCCAGGCCGAATTCGATGTGGACGATACCCACCTGCATATCGAAGAAGGCCCGGCGGATGTGCTGATTCCTCATATGGCCAGCAAGCTGCAAGCGGCGGTGACCATTATCGGCACCGTGGCGCGCACCGGCCTGACCGGCGCATTGATAGGCAACACCGCGGAGGTGGTGCTGGATAAAGTGGAAAGCGATGTGCTGGTGCTCAAACCGGAGACGTTGATGGATCAGTTGCAAGAGCTGGCTGCCAAGGACTGACGCCAACTTCCAACACAACTGAGATCCAAAGTGGGAGGGGGCAAGCCCCCCTCTCATATTTGGAATTGCGCTGTCAGTCAGCCAGCGCATCGTTCAGGAAAGCCGGCGCGATATAGCGCTGGTAGTGAGCCTCGGACAGGATAAAAAACTCACGGTCGATAGCATCGCGCAGTTCCGGCAGGGCCCAGTCACGAAACTCCGGCAACAGCACCATGCCATAGGCCTCCAAATTGGAAATCACCCGCGCTCCGCGAGCAATCAACTGATACGCCCAGCAGTACTCGGACTGGTGCGGCACGAAACGGATCTTGCGCTGTTCCAGTTGCCAACGCAGTTTCTGCGGGTCGAATACTTCAAGCTTGCCGGCCATCACCTGTACCAGCAACTGCTCCAAGCGCAGCCATACCGCGCGCTTTGCCTCCTCGTCGTAGCCGTTCCACTGGATCACTTCGTGATGGAAACGCTTGCAGCCGCGGCACACGAGATCGCCGTAGACCGTGGAGCACAGACCGACGCAGGGAGTCTTGATGGTTGAATTGGACATGGGCGGCAACACGCAAATCAGCGAAACAGTGCGCCATGTTAGCCCTTTGTCTAAGCTCGATCACCCGGCAAACGTGACATGGCAACTTACCTTTAGTTTTTTTTTGCCGTAGAATCATCCGGCCTTGTAAGGCGCCAATAATCCGCTGGAAGCTGTTTTCAAAGCGTCACGAGCACAGTCGTTCCTTCAGAACGGTGTTGGCGATGGTGAATGACCCGGTAGGTCGAGCATCAGCGCCAACCCTCATCAGCTCCGTTCTGCAGGCGTAAAACTTTGAAAGCAGCTTCTGTAAGGAATGCCGGCAGCGCTGGCTTTGCGGCCCAAAAAGCCCCCGAGCGCATGCGTGCCGTTCATTTCTGGATGAGCGTCCCGTGGGACCACTGATGAGGGTAATAACTGTGCTTGAAGCCTACCGCAAACATATCGAAGAGCGTGCAGCCCTGGGTATCGTTCCCCAGCCGCTTAACGCCGAACAAACCGCAGGCCTGGTCGAGCTGCTGAAGAATCCTCCGGCTGGCGAAGAAGAATTCCTCGTTGACCTGATCACCAACCGCATTCCACCAGGTGTTGACGAAGCTGCCTACGTCAAGGCCGGTTTCCTGTCTGCCCTGGCCAAGGGCGAAGCCACTTCCCCCCTGATCGACAAGAAGCGCGCCGTTGAACTGCTTGGCACCATGCAAGGCGGCTACAACATCGTGACCCTGGTCGAGCTGCTTGACGATGCCGAGCTGGCACCTGTTGCCGCCGCTCAACTCAAGCACACCCTGCTGATGTTCGATGCGTTCCACGACGTGGCAGAAAAAGCCAAGAACGGTAACGAACACGCCAAAGCGGTGCTGCAGTCCTGGGCCGACGGCGAGTGGTTTAAGAACCGCCCGACCCTGGCCGACAAGATCAGCCTGCGCGTGTTCAAGGTCACCGGCGAAACCAACACCGACGACCTGTCCCCTGCCCCGGACGCCTGGTCCCGCCCTGATATCCCGCTGCACGCCCTGGCCATGCTGAAAATGGCGCGCGAAGGCATCGTGCCGGACGAGCAAGGCAAGACCGGCCCAATGAAGCAGATCGAAGAGATGCGCGGCCAAGGCTTCCCGATCGCCTACGTCGGTGACGTGGTCGGTACCGGTTCGTCGCGTAAATCCGCCACCAACTCCGTACTGTGGTTCTTCGGCGACGACGTGCCTTACGTACCGAACAAGCGTGCCGGTGGTTTCTGCTTCGGCAGCAAGATCGCTCCGATCTTCTACAACACCATGGAAGATGCCGGCGCACTGCCAATCGAGTTCGACGTCACCAACATGCACATGGGCGACGTGATCGACCTGTACCCGCATGCTGGCAAAGTCTGCAAGCACGGCACCGATGAAGTCCTGACCACCTTCGAAATGAAGACCCCAGTGCTGTTGGACGAAGTCCGCGCCGGCGGCCGTATCCCGCTGATCATCGGCCGTGGCCTGACCGACAAGGCCCGTGCCGAGCTGGGCCTGGGCCCGACCGATCTGTTCAAGCTGCCAGAAGCCCCGGTCGACACCGGCAAAGGCTTCACCCTGGCACAGAAGATGGTCGGCAAGGCGTGCGGCCTGCCGGAAGGCAAAGGCGTGCGTCCAGGCACCTACTGCGAACCGAAGATGACCACCGTAGGTTCTCAGGACACCACCGGTCCGATGACCCGTGACGAACTGAAAGACCTGGCGTGCCTGGGCTTCTCCACCGATCTGGTGATGCAGTCGTTCTGCCACACCGCGGCCTATCCAAAGCCGATCGACGTGACCACCCACCACACCCTGCCTGACTTCATCATGACCCGTGGCGGTGTATCCCTGCGTCCAGGCGACGGCATCATCCACAGCTGGCTGAACCGCATGCTGCTGCCGGACACCGTCGGCACCGGCGGCGACTCCCACACCCGTTTCCCGATGGGCATCTCGTTCCCAGCCGGTTCCGGTCTGGTCGCGTTCGCCGCCGCCACCGGCGTCATGCCGCTGGACATGCCGGAATCGATCCTGGTGCGTTTCAAAGGCAAAATGAAACCTGGCATCACCCTGCGTGACCTGGTTCATGCCATTCCTTACTACGCGATCCAGGCTGGCCTGTTGACCGTAGAGAAGAAAGGCAAGAAAAACGCCTTCTCCGGCCGCATCCTGGAAATCGAAGGTCTGAACGACCTGACCCTGGAGCAAGCGTTCGAACTGTCCGACGCCTCGGCCGAACGTTCGGCTGCCGGTTGCACCATCAAGCTGTCCAAAGAGTCCATCACCGAGTACCTGAACTCCAACATCACCCTGCTGCGCTGGATGATCGGTGAAGGCTACGGCGATGCACGCACCCTGGAACGTCGCGCCCAAGCGATGGAAGCCTGGGTCGCCAACCCGGAGCTGATGGAAGCCGATGCCGACGCCGAATACGCCGAAATCATCGAGATCGACCTGGCCGAGATCAACGAGCCGATCCTCTGCGCACCGAACGACCCGGACGATGCCCGTCTGCTGTCCAGCGTTGCCGGCGAGAAGATCGACGAAGTGTTCATCGGTTCTTGCATGACCAACATCGGTCACTTCCGCGCTGCCGGTAAGTTGCTGGAACAGGTCAAGGGTCAGCTGCCAACCCGTCTGTGGCTGTCGCCGCCGACCAAGATGGACGCTCACCAACTGACCGAAGAAGGCTACTACGGCATCTATGGCAAGGCTGGCGCACGCATGGAAATGCCGGGCTGCTCGCTGTGCATGGGTAACCAGGCACGGGTAGAACCGAACTCCACCGTGGTGTCGACGTCGACCCGTAACTTCCCGAACCGTCTGGGTGACGGCGCGAACGTCTACCTGGCTTCGGCTGAGCTGGCGGCTGTCGCTTCGACCCTGGGTCGCCTGCCGACCGTCGAGGAGTACATGGGCTACGCGGCCAAGCTGGACACCATGGCCAGCGACGTCTACCGCTACCTGAACTTCGACCAGATCGCCGAGTTCCGCAAGATCGCGGCCAGCGCCAACATCCCGGTGCTGCAAGCTTAACGGTGTGTTGATGTGAAAAACGCCGCGTATCGCAAGATACGCGGCGTTTTTTTGTGTCTGGAATAAGCCATTAGTGGCAAGACAAAACAATGACGGGAGAGGACAAGCCCCCTCCCACAGCACTTAAGCCATCAGCGAATACACCAACGCCGTAATCGCCACCAGACCAACCGCCGTGACAAACACGTTGGACGCCTGCCCACGGTATTTGGCCATGGCCGGCACTTTGCGGATGGCGTACATCGGCATCAGGAACAGGATTGAAGCAATCACTGGGCCGCCGAGGGTCTCGATCATACCGAGGATGCTGGGGTTGAGCGTGGCGACGATCCAGCACACCACCAGCATGAAGGCGGCAGTCATGCGGTCCAGGGTCTTGGCGGCCGGGCGGCGACCGGTTTTAAGCACCAAGCCCTTGAGGCCTTCACTGGCACCGATGTAGTGGCCCAGGAACGACTTGGCGATTGCCACGAATGCGATCAGCGGCGCGGCGAACGCGATGGTCGGGTTGTTGAAGTGGTTGGCCAGGTACGACAGGATCGACAGGTTCTGCGCCTTGGCTTCGGCCAACTGGGCCGGCGACAGGGTCAGCACGCAACTGAACACAAAGAACAACACCATCGCCACCATCAATAGGTGCGCGCGGGACAGGATCTGCGAGCTGCGCTCATCGGCATTGGCGCCGTATTGGCGCTTCTGATCCACCGCGAACGCCGAAATGATCGGCGAGTGGTTGAACGAGAACACCATCACCGGAATCGCCAGCCACAGCGTATTGAGCAACGCCGACGGCGCCGGCAGCTCGCGGGCGGTGCTGAGGATGCCGCCGGTCCAGTGCGGCACCAGGTACACCGCGAGGAACAGCAAGGCGACGATAAACGGATACACCATCAGGCTCATGGCCTTGACGATCACCTGCTCGCCGCAGCGCACCACGGCCAGCAGGCCCAGGATCAGCACGAACGACAGGATCGCCCGTGGCGGCGGCAGGATATGTAGCTGGTGTTCCATGAAGCTGCCGACGGTGTTGGTCAGCGCCACGCTGTAGATCAGCAGGATCGGGAAAATCGCGAAGAAGTACAGCAACGTGATCAACGCCCCGGCCTTGATACCGAAATGCTCTTCCACCACGTCGGTAATGTCGGAGCCTTCACGACCGGACAGCACGAACCGCGTCAGGCCACGGTGGGCGAAGAACGTCATCGGGAATGCCAGCAGCGCCAGGATCACCAGGGGCCAGAAGCCGCCCAGCCCTGCGTTGATCGGCAAGAACAAAGTACCGGCGCCAATGGCGGTGCCGAACAGGCCGAGCATCCAGGTGGTGTCCTGGCGGCTCCAGCGCGTGAGGGTTGCAGGTGTCGTTGCATAGCGTTCGTCGACGCTATTGGCCTGATCATTCATCCGGTCGGATCTCCGCATTTACACAGCCGGGACGAGTCAGAAAAACCTGACAGGCAGCGTCCCGACCATAGAAGGGGCCGGATTGTCCGGGATTCTCGTGAAGAAGCAAAGACTTAGCTGAGGAATGGTTGACCGGTGCAGCCGCAGACAATCACGAACTTGCCCGACCCACGAGCAGTAAATTTTCCTTCCCGATAAAACGCTCTGTCTTACAAATCCAGCATACTGGTCCCGTCTACCCTCCAAGGAAGAGCCTTGCGATGACCACCACTGTTCTGGTCCTGGTTGAAACCATCAACGACTACCTGCCCATCATCGAAAGCAACGACTTTCATGTGATCCTGGCGCCGACGCCCGCCGAACGCGCCCACGCCATCAAAGCCCACGGCGGGCAGATCCAGGCCGTGCTGACCCGTGGCCCATTGGGCCTGTACGCCGAAGAAATCGCCGCCTTGCCACAGCTGGAGATCATCTGCGTGATCGGCGCCGGTTATGAACACGTCGACCTGCAAGCCGCCAGCAATCGCGGGATCGTGGTTACAAACGGCGCCGGCGTGAATGCACCGTCGGTGGCCGACCACGCCATGGCGCTGTTGCTGTCACTGGTACGCGGCATCCCGCAGAACGACGCCGCAGTGCGGCGTGGCGAGTGGCCCAAAGTGATGCGCCCGTCCCTGGGCGGCAAGCACCTGGGCATTCTCGGGCTTGGCGCCGTCGGGCTGGAGATCGCCAAGCGCGCGGCCCTGGGTTTTGGCATGGAGATCAGTTACCACAATCGCCAACCACGGGATGACGTGGACTACACCTACTGCGCCACGGCTCTGGATCTGGCGCGCAGCGCGGACTTCTTGATTCTGGCCACGCCCGGCGGCGACGGCACCCGGCACCTGATTGACCGGCGCGTACTGGACGCCCTCGGTCCCCATGGCTACTTGGTGAACATCGGGCGTGGCAGCGTGGTGGTCACCGCCGACCTGATTGCCGCCCTCGAACAGCGGCGCATCGGCGGTGCGGCGCTGGATGTGTTCGACGACGAACCCAAGGTGCCCGACGCCCTCAAGCGCCTGGGCAATACCGTACTCACCTCCCATGTCGCCGGGCTGTCGCCCGAGGCCGCCCATGACACCGTGCAGCGCGTGGCCGACAACCTGGTGGAGTATTTCGCCGGGCGCCCGGTGCTCACCCCGGTCGCCCTGCCCCCGCCCGTAAAATGACCGATCAGGCACGTTGATCATCCTGCAACACGCTAACCTATTAAACCGCCCCGACCTTGTGGCTGGGCGGTGGCGCGCATTAGATTAGCCAATAGTCCGAGGCCTTTAGAATAAGCAGAAGGGATAAGCATGGCGCTGAACGACCAATCCACCCAGATTCGCCCCGGCGAGGAACTCGATGCCGGCCTGATCGATCCCTACCTCAAGGCCCACATCCCGGGGTTGAGCGGCACGCCCACCATCAGCCAGTTTCCCGGTGGCGCCTCCAACCTGACTTACCTGCTGGAATACCCCGATCAGGAATTCGTACTGCGCCGCCCACCTTTTGGGCACAAAGCCAAGTCCGCCCACGACATGGGCCGCGAGTTCCGCATTCTCAACCAACTGAAGGATGGCTTCCCCTATTGCCCCAAGGCCTACGTGCATTGCACCGATGAGTCGGTGATCGGCGCCGAGTTTTATGTGATGGAGCGCGTCAACGGCATCATCCTGCGCTCCGACCTGCCCGCCGAGCTGGGCCTGGATGCAGCGAAGACTCAAGCACTGTGCAAAAGCTTTATCGACAAGTTCGTCGAACTGCATCAGGTGGACTACACCGCTTGCGGCCTGGCCGACCTGGGCAAGCCCGAAGGCTACGTGGCGCGGCAGATTCGCGGCTGGAGCGACCGCTACGAAAAAGCCCTGACCCCCGATGCGCCAAAATGGGAGGCGGTACGCGCCTGGCTCAACGACAAGATGCCGGCCGATCACCCCACCTCCAGCATCGTGCATAACGACTACCGCTTCGACAACGTGATCCTCGACCCGCATAACCCGATGCAGATCATCGGCGTGTTGGATTGGGAACTGACCACCTTGGGCGATCCGCTGATGGACCTGGGCAACACCCTCGCCTACTGGATCGAAGCCGCCGACCCGGCGCCGGTGCAATTGATGCGCCGCCAGCCGAGCAACGCGCCGGGCATGCTCACTCGCCGAGAATTCGTTGACTACTACGCCGAACGCGCGGGCATCCGGATCGATAACTTCGATTTCTATTACACCTACGGCCTGTTCCGCCTGGCCGGCATCGTGCAGCAGATCTACTACCGTTTCTTCCATGGCCAGACCCAGGACAAACGCTTCGCGCAGTTCATTCAGATGAACGCACTGCTTGAGCAAATGAGCCTGAATGTCATCAGCAAATCAGCCCTTTAAGGAATCCCCATGTCCAAGACCCACCTGTTCGACCTCGACGGCAAGATCGCATTTGTCTCCGGCGCCAGCCGTGGCATCGGCGAGGCCATCGCCAAGTTGCTGGCCCAGCAAGGCGCCCATGTGATCGTGTCCAGCCGCAAGCTCGAAGGCTGCCAGCATGTGGCCGATGCGATCATCGCCGACGGCGGCAAGGCCACAGCGGTGGCCTGCCACATCGGTGAAATGGAGCAGATCAGCCAAGTATTCGCCGGTATTCGCGAGCAGTTCGGGCGCCTGGATATCCTGGTCAACAACGCCGCCACCAACCCGCAGTTCTGCAATGTGCTGGACACCGACCTCGGCGCGTTCCAGAAAACCGTGGACGTGAACATCCGTGGCTACTTCTTCATGTCGGTGGAAGCCGGCAAGCTGATGCGCGAAAACGGCGGCGGCAGCATCATCAACGTGGCCTCGATCAACGGCATCTCGCCCGGCATATTCCAGGGCATTTACTCGGTGACCAAGGCCGCGGTGATCAACATGACCAAGGTGTTCGCCAAGGAATGCGCCGAGTTCGGTATACGCTGCAACGCGCTGCTGCCGGGCCTGACCGACACCAAATTCGCCTCCGCACTGGTCAAGAACGACTCGATCCTGAAAATGGCCCTGGCGCAGATCCCCCTCAAGCGCGTGGCCGACCCGAGCGAGATGGCGGGTGCAGTACTGTTCCTGGCCAGCGACGCCTCCAGCTACACCACCGGCGTGTCGCTGAATGTGGACGGTGGCTTCCTGTCCTGAGTGCCGGCGCAGCGGTACAGATCGATTTACGAGTAATCTTGGCGCCGATCGATCTGTCTCAGGATGAAACATGGAACTCCACATCGTCATCAACGGGCGTAAGGACCTGGCGGCGCAGCTTTATCAGCAGTTGCGCGAAGCCATCGCCGCCGGGCGTCTCACGGCAGGTGCCCAACTGCCGCCCAGCCGCTTGCTGGCCGAGCAATTGGGCATATCGCGCAAGACGGTGTCCGATACCTACGCCACGTTGACCTATGAAGGCCTGCTGGTGGGCAGGATTGGCCGCGGGACCTTCGTCAACGCCTGGGCACCACAACCTGATCGCGTACAAACCGCTACAGATCTGGCCTGCTCCGCCAACCTGGCGAAATGGCAAGCGCTGCCCTCGCCCATGCATCACCCCGCCAACGACAAGCGCCTGCGCTACGAATTTATCGGCGGCGCCACCAGCCGCCAGCAGTTCCCCCAGGATGAATGGCGGCGCTGCACCCAGCATGCCCTACGGCGTATCGCCGAGCACAGCGGCTTCTACAGTCAACCCGAAGGGCTGCCGGCGTTGCGCAGTGCCATCGCCGGGCATATCGCGTTTTCCCGAGGGGTCAAATGCCGCGACAGCGACATCGTGGTCACCAACGGCGCGCAACAGGCACTGGACTTGCTCGCCCGCGTGGTGTTGGAACCGGGCAGTATTGTCGCCATGGAAGACCCCGGCTACACCCCCGCGCGCCAACTGTTCACGGCACGGGGCGCCCATGTCGCCAGCGTGCCCGTGGACGCACAGGGTATCCAGGTCGACCAGATCCCCGACGGCACGCGCCTGATCTATGTCACACCGTCCCATCAATTCCCCCTGGGCATGCCCATGAGCCCGGCGCGCCGCGAAGCCTTGCTGGCGCGTGCGTTCGACCTGGGTGCGATCATCATCGAAGACGACTACGACAGCGAATTCCGTTACGAGGGCCGCCCTACCGATTCCCTGCAAAGCCTGGACAGTCGCGGCGTAGTGGCTTACGTCGGCACCTTTTCCAAGACCCTGCTGCCCGAGTTGCGCCTGGGCTACGTGGTGCTGCCACCGGCGATCCACGGCGCGGTACTCAAGGCCAAGCAACTGACCGACCAGCACAGCTCCACACTGCCGCAATGGGCATTGGCCAAGTTCATCAGCGAGGGCTACCTGCTCAAGCACATCCGACGCTGCCACACGGTATACGCCGGGCGCCGCGAACGTATCCTGGAGCGCCTGGCGGGCGATCTGTCGCCATGGTTCGAAGCGGTGCCCACAGTGGCGGGGTTCCACCTGGCGGCGCTGTGCAAGGTGCCGGTCAATATTGCGCTGCTGCGGGAGCTGGCGCGCCAGGTGGACGTCGGCCTATACCCGCTGGAGGTGTTCTTCCATGACACTCCGGTGCGTGCAGGCTTGATTGTCGGGTTCGGCGCCATTGAACTGCTGGATATCGACCCGGCCCTGGACAGGGTGCGCGATATTCTGCTGAAGATTGCATGACGCTCTATAACCCGACCGCCGGGCGGGATTTTTGGGGCAGTTAACGAGAGGTCGACTGAGCCAGCGTCATCGGAGCCAAGCCCCCTCCCACAGTTTCAACCGCCCGAGTCGGCAATTCAGGGCCGCTTGAACTGGCGCCGCAGCGCTTCAATCTGCGGGCGGCATGCGCATCCTTCAAGATGATCATTGACCATCCCCATCGCCTGCATCAGCGCATACATCGTGGTCGGCCCTACAAACGTCCAACCACGCTTCTTCAGCGCCTTGGACAGACGCACCGAGGCCGGTGATGTCGGGTTACCCGTCCAGTAAGCCAGGTCCACCACGGCCGGGCGCTCTTGCGGGCCGGGTTCGAAGGCCCATAACCACTGCGCCAGAGAGCCGGTCTCGTCCACTAGCTCACAGGCACGCCGCGCATTGTTGATGGTGGAGACGATCTTCGCCCGATTACGCACGATGCCCGGGTTCTGCATCAGACGCAGGATATCCGCCTCGCCGTACTGCGCCACGCGGCGAAAATCAAAGCCGTCGAACGCTGCACGAAACTGCTCGCGCTTGCGCAGGATGGTTATCCACGCCATCCCCGCCTGAAACCCTTCCAGGCAGATTTTCTCGTACAGCTGAATATCATCGGCCACCGGCACGCCCCACTCATGGTCGTGGTAATGCAGGTATTCCGGCGCCGCGCCGCGCCAGGCGCAGTGTCGGTGCCCGTGCTTATCGATGCTCAAACCTGGTGTGTCCATTCGCCCCCCTTCTGTGCCGAGCGCCGGATGATAAGCGAAAAATTTTGCACGCCGCCAACCGCTCAAGCATCGCCCTTACCGACCCACTGGTCAGACCGGGACCTGCCAACCGCCGAATTATTACTTGTGATTTCAAAAAAACCCGGCGTAGACTGGCCCTGCACTGGACTTACCGGTATGACCACAACAATTAAGCCCTGGAACCACCAGGGCGCCGAATAGAGATCCCTCCCATGCTCAGATGGTGCTCGCGTTCGATTTTCCTGCAAGTCGTGATCGGCCTGATGTTAGGCGTTGTTTGCGGCCTGGCCCTTCCCGAATTCTCTTCGCAACTCAAACCCCTCGGCGACGGCTTTATCAAACTGATCAAGATGCTGATCGGCCTGATCGTGTTCTGCGTAGTGGTCAGCGGCATTTCCGGCGCCGGCGACCTGAAAAAAGTCGGGCGCATCGGCCTTAAGTCGGTGATCTATTTCGAAGTGCTGACCACCATCGCGTTGGTGATCGGCCTGGTTATGGCGTTCAGCACCGGCATCGGCACCGGCGCCAATATTCATCTGGAACAGCTCTCTTCCGCCGGCCTGAACGAACTGGCCGACAAGGGCCAGCACATCCGCGGCACCAGCCAATTCCTGATGGACCTGATTCCCAACTCAGTGATCGGTGCGTTTGCCGACAACAACGTGCTGCAAGTTCTACTGTTTTCAGTGCTGTTCGGCAGCGCGCTGAACCTGGTGGGCGAAGCGGCGTCGGGCATTTCGCGACTGATCAACGAATTGAGCCATGTGATTTTCCGCATCATGGGCATGATCGTGCGCCTGGCGCCCATTGGCGTGTTCGGCGCCATCGCCTTCACCACCAGCACCTACGGCCTGGATTCCCTGCAACACCTGGGCAGCCTGGTAGGCCTTTTCTACCTGACCTGCTTTGCCTTTGTCGGCGTGATCCTCGGCGTGGTAATGCGCCTGTCGGGCCTGCGCATGCTGCCGCTGCTCAAGTACTTGCGCGAAGAGCTGCTGATCGTAATGGGCACTGCCTCTTCCGACGCTGTGCTGCCTCAGATCATGCGCAAACTGGAGCACCTGGGCATTGGCAGTTCCACCGTGGGCCTGGTGATTCCGACCGGCTACTCGTTCAACCTCGACGGGTTCTCGATCTACCTGACCCTGGCCATCGTATTTATCGCCAACGCCACCGGCACACCGCTGTCGATGACCGACCTGCTGACCATCCTGCTGGTGTCGTTGATCACCTCCAAGGGCGCCCATGGCATCCCCGGTTCGGCGCTGGTGATTCTGGCGGCCACCCTCACCGCGATCCCGGCGATTCCGGTGGTGGGCCTGGTGCTGGTGCTGGCCGTGGACTGGTTTATGGGCATCGGCCGCGCATTGACTAACCTGATCGGCAACTGCGTCGCCACCGTGGCCATTGCCCGCTGGGAAAAAGACATCGACCTCCAGCGCGCCAACAAGGTATTGGACGGCCAGCAGGGTTATGCCTTCCAGGCCAAGAAACCGGTATTGCCGGCGCACCAGGAATTCTGAAGGCGACACTACCCAGGTGGGAGCGGCAAAACTGCTCCCACCGTATCAGCATCATCAAGGAGCCATCGACGTGATCAGCACCTCAACCGTCGTCAATTCAGTGGTAGAAAAACTACGCGCCGCCCTGGCGCGGGGTCAGTGGCGCCGCGGCGAAATGCTCCCCGGCCAGCGCGAGCTGGCCGAACAGCTGGGCATCAGCCGCCCCAGTCTGCGTGAAGCGGTGATCGTACTGGAAACCCTCGGCCTGGTGCGTTCCATGCCCGGCAAAGGCGTGGTCGTGTTAGAGACCAGCGTCAGCGATCCGCAGTCCAGCGACGCCGTAGCCGACGCCAGCCTCGAAGACATTCTGCAACTGCGCTACACCCTCGAACCCTTTATCGTCGGCCTGGTGGCCCAGTCCATCAGCAGCAAGGAAGTCGGCCAGTTACGCCTGACCCTGATGGACATGCGCGAAGCCCTGGACGCCGGCGATGCCGAAGCGGGCCTGAACGCCTATGTCGATTTTCATGAAGAGCTGTTCGCGCTGACTTCCAACCCGATCTTTCAGAACGTGGTGCAGCAGACCCGCAACGCCCTCAAGCAAAGCGCCCAGGTACTGCGTAACTCGCCTGAACACCTGGCCGAACGCCTGCAGGAAAACGAAGCCGTGGTGCGCGCCATACGTAACAAGAACAGCGCCCTGGCCAGCGCCGAAATGCGTCGGCATATCCTCCAGGAGGGTCTGCGCATGGGCATTGCCCTGAACATCCCGGACGACCATCTCGGCAGCTGATTTTTTGGAGACCGGCCATGACCGCCCACGCCTTGCAACGCAACCCGATCCTGCCTGCCCTGCGCCTGGTGGCCGGTAAAAAACCCTCGGTGGACGACATCTACCCGCGCCTGTTCGACGCCATCCTCGAACAACGCATCGCCCCGTCCAGCCGCTTTACCGAAGAAGGCCTGGGCGAAACCTTTGGCGTGAGCCGCAGCGTGATTCGCCGGGTGCTGGCCAAACTTTCCCATCAGCAGGTGATCATCCTGCGTCCCAACCAACGCGCCCAGGTCGCCGCGCCGGACAGCCTGCAAGCCCGACAAATCCTCGAAGCCCGGCGCATGACCGAAGTCACCGTAGTGCAATTGGCCTGCGCCCAGGCCACACCCGCGCAGATTCGCCCCTTGCGCGAGCTGATCGCCCGCGAGCGCGAGTGCATTGAGCGCGACCAGCGTGGGCCGGCGATTCGATTATCAGGAGAGTTTCATTTGCAGTTGGCCGCGATGGCCGGTAATGCGCCGTTAGCGCAGTTCCTCAACAGCCTGGTGCCATTGACATCGTTGGTCATCGCCCAATTTGAAGCAAAAGCCTGCACGTATTGCGCGTGGCAGGAACATGTGGCCATTGTGGATGCGATTGAGCAGCGCGACTCAAACACTGCGGTGAGCCTGATGACCCAACACCTGGATCACCTGGAAAGCAAACTACTGAAACATCACTGACCTTCAGATAAATGAAGACCCAAATGTGGGAGAGGGCTTGACCCCGATGGCAGTGTGTCAGTCAACCTATACATGACTGATACACCACTATCGGGGGCAAGCCCCCTCCCACAATTTTGTAGGTGCCAGGCTTGGTTGTGAGGTGCTTTCTATGCCTCTTGCTGGCCAAGCCCACATACAAACCTGAAGCCAACTGAGGCCCAAATGTGGGAGGGGGCTTGAACCCGATGGCAGTGTGTCAGCCAAGCTATACATGACTAATACACCACTATCGGCAGCAAGCCCCCTCCCACAATTTTGTACGCGCCAGGCTTGGTTGCGAGTTGCTTTCTATGCCTCTTGCTGGCCAAGCCCGCATACAAACCTGAAGCCAACTGAGGCCCAAATGTGGGAGGGGACTTGCCCCCGATGGCAGTGTGTCAGCCAACCTATACATGACTAATACACCACTATCGGGAGCAAGCCCCCTCCCACAATTTTGTAGGTGCCAGGCTTGGTTGTGAGGTGCTTTCTATGCCTCTTGCTGGCCAAGCCCACATACAAACCTGAAGCCAACTGAGGCCCAAATGTGGGAGGGGGCTTGCCCCCGATGGCAGTGTGTCAGCCAACCTATACATGACTGATACACCACTATCGGGGGCAAGCCCCCTCGCCCAGGTGTTTCACCGGGGCATCAAGCCGATTGCAGCACCGACTGACCGCTCATTGCCAGGTCCAGCAGTTCACGGTTGGCCACGGCGTACATGGCGTAGTCCGTGCCGACCGCGGCACGAATTTCCACCATCATCGCGCGCCAGCGATCGGCCATGTCCTGGTGCTGCTCAAGCCACAGTGCCACGCGGGCTTCCATGTCTTGCGGCGCATCGGCCATTTGCAGTACCGAAATGGTGATCGCGCGCTGCTGCCAGTCCACATCGTCGCGGAACGCTTCGCGGGCCTGAGCCTGCCAGTTGTTGGCCACGGGCAGATCGCTGATCTGCTGCAGGTACCACGGCAGGTCCAACGCGCTGCCTACAGCGAAGTAGGCCTTGGCCACTTCGGCAGCATCGTGCCCGGTGACGTCGGCGGCTTCGATGATCGGCAACAAGGTGTACAGGTGCGTGGTGCCTGCCACCATACGCGCCAACAACTCCGGCACGCCGGCTTCGGTGTACGCCTGGTAGCGGTTCTGCCAGCCTTCGCGAGTCGGGCCTTCCAGCAGTTCGTCGAGTTTAAGACCCAACGCAGCCAGGTGCGGACCGAAGTGTGCGGTGTCGCGACCAGCATCCTGCTCATTACGGCGGCTGCGCAGGAACCAACGCGTGGCGCGGCGCCCCAGGCGCATCAGCTCGTCCATCAGTTCCAACTGCACGTCAGCGGAGACCTGATGATCCAGGGCTTCGATCTGACGGAACCAGTGCGGGAGATGGAAGATGTCACGCACGATCACATACGCACCGGCTACGTTCGCCGGGCTCATGCCGGTCGACTCTTTGAGCCGCTGCACAAAGGTGATGCCCATGTGGTTGACCAGATCGTTGGCGATCTGGGTGCTGACGATCTCGCGCTTGAGACGGTGACGGCGCATGGCCTCGCCGAACTTGGCCACCAGGCTCGGAGGGAACGCGGTCTCCATGTCACGGGTCAGGTAGTCGTCGTCCGGCACCAGAGACTTAAGCAAAGCTTCCTTGAGGTCGATCTTGCTATAGGAGATCAGCACTGACAGTTCCGGACGTGTAAGGCCCTTGCCAGTGGAGGCACGCTCGGTGAGCTGCTCCTCGGTCGGCAGGTACTCAATGGCGCGGTCCAGTTTGCCACGGCCTTCCAGGTCGCTCATCAGGCGCTTGTACTCGGCGGCACGCTCGTAGGCTTTGCGCGCGGCCAGGGACAGGGCCTGGGTCTGCTTGTAGTTGTTGCCCAACACCAGGCTGCCGACTTCGTCGGTCATGCTCGCCAGCAACTGGTTGCGCTGCTTGTCGGTCATGTCGCCGGCCTGCACCACTTCGTTGAGCAGGATCTTGATGTTCACTTCGTGGTCGGAGCAGTCCACGCCACCGGCGTTGTCGATAAAGTCGGTGTTGGAACCGCCGCCATTGAGGCCGAATTCCACACGACCCAGCTGGGTCATGCCGAGGTTACCGCCCTCGCCCACTACCTTGCAGCGCAGTTCGTTGCCGTTGACCCGCAGCGCGTCGTTGGCCTTGTCGCCCACGTCGGCGTGGCTTTCGGTGCTGGCCTTGACATAGGTGCCGATACCGCCGTTCCACAACAGGTCCACTGGCGCCTTGAGCAAGGCGTTCAGCAGTTCGGTCGGGGTCAGCTTGTCGGCCTGGATATCGAAGCGTTCTTTCATCTGCGGCGAGATCGCGATGCTCTTCGCGCTGCGCGAGAAGATACCGCCACCTTCGGACATGATGCTGGTGTCGTAGTCGGTCCAGGCCGAACGCGGCAGCTCGAACATGCGCTTGCGCTCGACGAAGCTGGTGGCCGGGTTCGGGTTCGGATCGATAAAGATGTGCAGGTGGTTGAAAGCTGCGACCAGTTGCAGCTTGTCGGACATCAACAGGCCGTTACCGAATACGTCGCCGGCCATATCGCCGACGCCGACGACAGTGATGCTGTCTTCCTGCACGTTGATGCCGCGTTCACGGAAGTGACGCTGCACGCCGACCCACGCGCCCTTGGCGGTGATGCCCATTTTCTTGTGGTCATAACCGGCCGAACCACCGGAGGCGAACGCATCACCCAGCCAGAAGCCGTAGTCGATGGCGATGCCGTTGGCGATGTCGGAGAAGGTCGCGGTGCCTTTGTCCGCCGCTACGACGAGGTACGGGTCATCGTCGTCATGACGCACGACATTGGCCGGCGGCACCAGGGCGCCGTCTTTCAGGTTGTCGGTGATGTCCAACAGGCCGGAGATGAAGATGCGGTAGCAAGCGATACCCTCGGCCGCGATTTCGTCGCGGCTGCCGCCCAGTGGCAAGCGACGCGGCAGGAAGCCGCCCTTGGCACCCACCGGCACGATCACCGAGTTCTTCACCTGCTGGGCTTTTACCAGGCCCAGCACTTCGGTACGGAAGTCTTCTTCACGGTCGGACCAGCGCAGACCGCCCCGCGCAACGTTGCCGAAACGCAGATGCACGCCTTCGACCCGTGGCGAGTACACGAAGATCTCGAACTTCGGCACCGGCTTGGGCAGCTCGGGAATGGCGCGCGGGTCGAACTTGAAGCTGAAGTACGACTTGTTCTGGCCGTTGGCGTCGGTCTGGTAGAAGTTCGTACGCAAGGTGGCCTTGATCAGGTCCAGGTAGCGACGCAGGATGCGGTCTTCGTTGAGCACCTGAACGTCGTCCAGGGCGCTGAGGATCGCCTGTTCCAGACGCTGCTGCTTGTCTTCCAAGTCGTCGGCGGTGAGTTTGCGCGCCAGGTAGAAGCGGGTCTTGAACAGCCGAGTCAACTCGCGGGCGATGTCGGTGTGGTTGTTCAGAGTGCTGGCGATGTAACCCAGATCGAAGCCCAGGCGGATCTGCTTGAGGTAACGGGCGTAGGCACGCAGCAGCGCCACATCGCGCCATGGCAGGCCGGCGGTGAGCACCAGACGGTTGAACGCATCGTTTTCGGCGTCGCCATGCACGATGTGTACGAAGGCGTCCTGCAGGGTGTCGTTGAGCTGCTGGATATCCAGGTTCACGCCTTCGGCGGCGATAAACGCAAAGTCATGGATCCAGAACTCGCGGCCATTGGCGTGGCGCAGGCGGTACGGGAACTCACCGAGTACGCGCAGGCCGAGGTTTTCCAGGATCGGCAGCACGTCGGACAGCGCCAGCGGCGTATCGGCGTGATACAGCTTGCAATGCAGCTCACGCTGGCCGGACACCTGGCCCAGCGGCTGGTAGAAGCTCATCACCAGCGGGTTGGCTTCGGTGAGGCTGAGCAGGTGCTGCATGTCGACCACCGCCGAATGCGCGGCGAAGCGCTCACGGTAGCCGGCCGGGAAGCCTTTCGGGAAGTCCGCCAACACGTTGGTGCCGTGGGCTTCGCCGAAGCTTTCCACGACGAGGCTGGCATAGTCGTCCTGCCAGCTGCGGCAGGCCTGGATCACTTCTTTTTCCAATTGCAGCGGGTCGATGTCCAGTCGGTTCTTCGGGTCGACCCGCAGAATCAGCTGCACGCGCGCCAGTACGGACTCGGAGAAGAAGGTCCAGAATTCGCAGTCGCTGGCCTTGAGGCGATCCATCAGCACTTGCTGGATCTTCTGGCGCACTTCAGTGGAATAGATGTCGCGCGGCACGTAGGCCAGGCAGTAGCAGAAACGACCGTATGGGTCTTTGCGCAGGAACACGCGGATCTTGTTGCGTTCCTGGATCTGCACGATGGACATCACGGTGCTGTACAGCTCGTCCACCGGGGTCTGGAACAGATCGTCGCGGGGCAGCACTTCAACGACTTGCGCCAGCTCCTTGCCCAGGTGCGCCTTGGCCTGGAAGCCCGAGCGACGCTCGATCTCCGCGACCTTGCGGCGGATATAAGGGATCACACGTACGCTTTCGCCATACACCGACGAGGTGTACAGGCCCATGAAGCGGCATTCCTTGATGACCTTGCCGTCGGCGTCGATCTCACGGATCGACACGTAGTCCGGGTAGGCTGGGCGATGCACGCGGCTTGGGTGTGCGGCCTTGGCGAACGACAATACGGTCGGCTCGCGCAAGTACGACACGGCGTAGTCTTCGATGCGCAAGTCTTCGGCGGTAAGGCCGGCGCGCAGCAACTTGGTCAGACCGAGGAACGAGCTGGCGTCATATTCGATATGACCGCCGTCCGCCTCGTCACGTACCACAAATTCTTCGTAGCCCAGGAAGGTGAAGTGGTTACCTACCAGCCATTCCAGGAAGTTCTTGATCTCGGCTTTTTCTTCGCCATCGATGCTGAACTGACTGGCGTCGATACCGGCCAACAGGTCCTGGACCTTGGCTTTCATCGGCTCGAAATCGGCCACGGCCACGCGCACTTCGCCCAGCACCTGCTCCAGCTCTTTGCTCAGCACGCTCAGTTCGGCGGCATTGGCGCAGCGGTCAATCTCCAGGTACATCAGCGATTCTTGCTGGATACCTTCGCCCTGAGTGCCTTTGGCCAGGATTTCCTGCAGCTCGCCCTTGCTGCCGCGACGCACGCTGAGCACGGTGGTTTGCAGGGTGTGGATGCTGTAGCCACGACGGTTAAGCTCGGTGCGCACCGAGTCCACCAGGAACGGCAGATCGTGGTGCAGCACTTCGACCGCAGTGTGGGTCGACTGCCAGCCGTGACGTTCGTAATCGGGGTTGTAGACCCGCACTTGCGGTTGGGTGTGGTCAAAGCGCTCAAGCAGGCGCCAGGCAGACAGGGTGCAACCGGCCAGGTCGGAAAGGCGACGCTGGGTCAGTTCGTCCAGGGAAATGATGCCGAAGAATTGTTCAGCGAACAGCGCCACTTGTGGCAGTGCCTGTTCACTGATGTGCTGCGCCAGTGCCGCTTGCAGTTGGTGCTGGAAGTCGGCCTTGCTGGCTGCGGTGAAGAACGCCATCTGTGGTACTCCGCTTGGGCTTGTTATTGATGGAAGCGTCGCGTGTTATCCCCTGGTGGGGAGACCGTCATCTCGGTTTGTCAGTAACCATAAACGAATCCGAGTGACAGGTGGGTGAAGCTGGACAAGTCAATAAGGTCACATTCGACGTCCACTGGATGCACCGCCTGCCGATAACGGTACGACGGGCAGGTCAGAGTCGCGCAGAAAGTCCATCCAACGCGCAGCTTAACGAGTGCAGTCAGCAGACTGCTTGCTGCACTGCGACATATTCGGACATCTCCCGGCAATGCCCGGTTGCACCAAGAGCAACCCTGATAGCCGCACAGGTGCTGGCTGCGGCTGAACGCGGGGCTGCTGTGCATAAAAGGGTCCAAAGGCCGGAAGGTAAAATTTCATACGCTCACACAATCTAAATCTTAGTTCCCTATAGGAACCGTATTGCAAAGTTCTGTCACTTAGTTCGAGCCCAATTTCATTCTATGACTACTCCATGAGGCTCAAATGAACGTGCATCCACTCTCTAACCCCACTCTTGGCGCCGCGGCCGCTGCCCCCTCCGCAATGCCTTCTACACGCTCAAGTACGAACGATGCAGCCCCTGCAGTGCGGCAGGAGTTCCCGGCGGCCTACTTCAAAGCGCCAGTGTCGGTCAATAAGGCCGTGGAACAACTTCGCACCGACTACACGCCCCCAAAAACACCTGATCAAGTCACCTCACTTGAGGTCAGGCGCCGATTAAAGGAAAGGTTCGGAAAAGATATTGACCCCGATAAAACCTACTTGGTGAGTATTCACTATGACCATCGCACCAACACGCCACCTTATAGCGGGGTCATTGTGCAAAAAATTTCACTGACCCAGGCGGCGAGGCTCAACCAGCAGGACGAACCGAGTTATAACGGCGCAATACGTTCAAAAGAAGACGGCCCTTTTGAAATAAGAGAAAGTTCAAGGCATACAGAAGAACCGGATGCCCTTGGCATGTTCCCGCGCCCCAACGAAAGCGGGTTCACCAGCCATTTCCAAGGTATTTACACGGAGCCTCAGCCAGGCTCGGAAAATATCTATGACGCCAGTAACAGAGTCGATATCTCAGCAGCCGACTTCAAACAGATGGTCTGGGACAACAGCTATAAAACCCCCTATGACCAATACTTGGAAAATTACTGGAACAACAACACCCGCCATACCTACAGCCAGGCATCGCGAGGCGCCTTTTTGAAGGCGTCGCACACACAACACCATGATCAGTCCCTTACTGAAAACGATCGAAAAATTGCCATGGGTGTCGCCGGCCTACCCGCCGACAAAAGTTACTCATCCCTGACGTCCAATGACCTGGAACAACCCTATAAGGCCGACCCAAACCTGGAAACGAAGTTCCTCACCTTCAAAGGTTATAAAATGCGCGCCTTTTACACTCAGGATAAGTCCACAGGCAGGGTCCTGTTGTACCTTCCCGATCAAGCGTCCATGTTGAAGGGTTTTGACTCGAAGACAGAAATGAATAAGTGGCTGGCCGAGCAATTGAAAGACCCGGAGAAATTCGAGAACTTCAAACTTTATTTCCGCCCGCAGGATCTCCCCAATGAGTTCATATCCAAAGGTGTCGATGCCCATATAGAACAAACTCGCGAGTGGCTTAAACAAGATGGCCTGCCAGTCTCCAAACAGGAAGAGTTAGGTTACTTTAACGAGGGTGGTCTGTTCGATGGCGAAACAGTCCAAGGCAACCCGTTCGAGGAACTCCAACAGCGCACCGAGCAAGATCTGAAAAGCGCTACTGATTTTCAATTTGTACTCAATCGCGACTATACGGCCAACACGGCGATCAAATACCTGAGTTGGGCGAAATATGGACTGCTCCTTCTGGCTCCGCTTGGACTCGCTTATCCGCCGCTGGGGATAGCACTGACAGCGGCAAGCGTCGGGTTGGGTGGCGCAGAACTCGGCTTCGGCATAGACAGCCATGTCAATAAACGCCCGAATGCGGACAAGCGCATCATAAAGGGTGCCTTGAACACCATCTCCCCTATCGCCAGCAGCGGTATGGGGAATGCGTTCAAACCCATAAGCAGCGCGCTCAAGCTCTTGGCTATGAAACCCGGATGAGGGTTTGATACAAATGCCGGCACAAAGCCTGAGGTAATGGCAGAATTAAAGCCTGGCGGCCTTGAAGCCGCCTTTCAAACAGGACTTCTACATGCAACTGACCACCACCCACCTACTCGCCACCCCGTGCGATGACGAAGAAGACAACATGGCCATGCTGTGCTGCCACGGCAATAACGGCGAAATGTTCATGCTTAGCCGTTATCCGGACGAAGACGAGGTGGAGCTCACCTGGGATTACGAGCCGTCGACGCTGGATGGACTGAAGGTCACCCTGAGTGATACGACGTTGCGCATCGAGCTGGCTGCCGGCGATGCCGACGCACTGGGGGGCAAGGATCACTTGGAGATCACCCACGCCACCGCCGCCTCCGACCTGGCCGAGGTGGAGCAAACCTTGCAGAACATCCTCAAAGGCACCGGCACCTACACCCGGACTTAATGGTGGGAGTGTTCACAACAGGAAGTGCACCTTCGCACAAAATTCCTACAAGTTTTGCCAAAAATACCCGTTACGCCGTTAGTCGCCACGCCCCTCGATGCATTAAAGTAGTGCCCCCCAGCCCGGTGTTTGTTTCTTAGCACGCGGGCTCATCTTTCCAGGAACCGTCATCGATGGAACATCGTGAAGCGCTGCTCGCGCTGCGAACCTTTCTTTCTACGCAGATTCTCGGCCAGGAAAAGCTCATCGAGCGCCTGCTCATCGCCCTGCTCGCCGACGGTCATATGCTGGTTGAAGGCGCGCCGGGCCTGGCCAAGACCAAGGCCATCAAAGAGTTGGCCGAGGGCATCGAAGCGCAGTTCCATCGTATCCAGTTCACTCCCGACCTGTTGCCCGCCGACATCACCGGCACCGAAATCTATCGCCCGGAAACCGGCAGCTTCGTGTTCCAGCAAGGGCCGATCTTCCACAACCTGGTGCTGGCGGACGAGATCAACCGCGCGCCGGCCAAGGTGCAATCGGCGCTGCTTGAAGCCATGGCCGAGCGCCAGGTCAGCGTAGGCCGGAGCACCTACGACCTGTCGCCGTTGTTCCTGGTGATGGCCACGCAGAACCCCATCGAGCAGGAAGGTACCTATCCACTGCCCGAAGCCCAGCTCGACCGCTTCCTGATGCACGTCAAAATCGGCTTTCCCGACGCCACCGTGGAACGGCGCATCTTGCAGCAGGCCCGTGGCGAAGCGCTCAACGGCGAAACCAAGCCCGAGCGGCGCGTCAGCCAGCAGGCGATCTTTGCCGCGCGCAAGGAAATCCTCGGCCTGTACATGGCCGACGCGGTGGAGGAATACCTGGTGCAGTTGGTCATGGCCACGCGTACCCCAGCCAAGTTCGACCCGGAAATGGCCGAGTGGATCGCCTATGGCGCCAGCCCGCGCGGTTCTATCGCCCTGGATCGCTGCGCACGCGCCCATGCCTGGCTGGCCGGGCGCGACTTTGTCAGCCCCGAAGACATCCAGGCGGTGCTGTTCGACGTGCTGCGCCACCGCATCATCCTGTCGTTCGAGGCCGAAGCCGCCGGTATCGATCAGGACCGCGTGGTGCAACGCATTCTCGACGTCGTTGCCGTCGCTTGAAATCGATGAATGCCAGCGATGGAATCCGCGTCACGCTCAGCGAGCTGATTGAGATGCGCCACCGCGTGCGCGAGGTGCAGCTGTTTTCCACGCCCAGCCAACGCAGCCCGTTGATCGGCCTGCACCATTCCAAGCTGCGCGGACGCGGCGTGGACTTCGACCAGGTGCGCGTGTACCAGGCCGGCGACGACGTGCGTACCATCGACTGGCGCGTCACGGCGCGCACGCAGGAACCGCACACCAAGCTGTTCCACGAAGAGCGCGAACGCCCGATTTTCATCATGGTGGAGCAAAGCTGCCGGCTGTTTTTCGGCTCCGGCCAGATGTTCAAATCGGTCCTCGCCGCCCAGGCCGCCAGCCTGATCGGTTGGGCGGCGCTGGGGCATAACGACCGGGTCGGCGGGCTGGTGTTCGGCGACAACGAGCACTACGAAATCAAGCCGCGCCGCAGCAAGCAAAGCCTGCTGCAATTGCTCAACCGCCTGGTGCGGGTCAACCAGAGCTTAAACACCGACACCCGCCCCGAGGCCGACGCCCTGGGCATGGCCCTGCGCCGTGGCCGTGAAGTCCTGCGCCCCGGCAGCCTGGTGATCGTGATCTGTGACGAACGCGCGCTGAGCGAAGGCGCCGAGCAGCAATTGAGCCTGCTGTCGCGCCATTGCGACCTGCTGCTGTTGCCGATCTCCGATCCCCTCGACCATGCGCTGCCTGCCGCCGGGCTGCTGCGCTTCGCCGAGCGAGGCGCGCAACTGGAACTGGACACCCTCAATTACGACCTGCGTCAAGCCTACAAGGCCCAGGCCGAAGCCCGCAGTGCGCGCTGGGAATTACTCGCGCAGAAACTGCGGGTACTGCTGATGCCGTTGAGCACCCAGAGCGAAATGGTCGAGCAGTTGCGCGAATACCTCAACCCACAACGCCCGGTTAAAAAGCAATGAGCAGCCTTGAGCAACTGCAACCGCTGATCGCCCCGCCGGCCATAGGTTTTTGGCCGCCCGCACCGGGTTGGTGGCTGCTGTTGTTGCTGATTCCGCTGCTTGGCTGGGGCGCGTGGTCGCTGCGCCGCTTTCTGCCAACGCGCCGCCCGGTGGTGCGTGCCGAACAACCGCTGGACCCTTTACGCATCGCCGCCCTCGCCGAATTAGCGCTGATGCCCAAACCCTACGACGGCGCGCCCGCCGGGGCTTGGCTGCAACAACTTAATGGCCTGCTCAAGCGCCTGTGCCGCAACGACTACCCCTACAGCCAGAGCCACACCCTCAACGGCCGCAAATGGCTGGCGTTCCTCGACAACCGCTGCCCCGCCGCCGGCCTGACGCGCTGGATGGTATTGGTGGAAGGCGCCTACAAACCCGAATGCAAACTCGACGACAAGGCCATCGCCGGTCTGACCCAAGCCGTCGACACCTGGATTCGCAAACATGTTTGAGTTCGCCTGGCCGTGGATCTTCCTCCTGCTGCCGCTGCCCTGGCTGATGCGCCAAGTCTTGCCCGCCGCCGACAGCGGCGAACCGGCGCTGAAAGTCAGCTACCTCAGCGACCTCGAAAGCTTGGCCCGCCGGCGCGCGCGCTCCAACCTGCCGGGCTGGCGCCAACAGGCACCGTTCGTAGTGTTGTGGCTGTTACTGTTGACCGCCGCCGCGCGCCCCGAATGGCTCGGCGAACCGCTGCCGATCGCCGCCAGTGGGCGCGACCTGTTGGTGGCGGTGGATGTGTCGGGCTCCATGGATTTCCCCGATATGCACTGGCAGGACGAAGACATCAGCCGCCTGAACCTCGTCCAGCACCTGCTCGGCGACTTTCTGGAGAGCCGCGAAGGCGACCGCGTGGGCCTGATCCTGTTCGGCAGCCAGGCATATTTACAGGCGCCACTGACCTTCGACCGCCGCACCGTGCGCGCCTGGCTGGATGAAGCGCGCATCGGCATTGCCGGCAAGAACACCGCCATCGGCGATGCCATCGGCCTGGCCTTGAAACGTCTGCGCCAGCGCCCGGCCCAGAGCCGCGTGTTGATCCTGGTCACCGACGGCGCCAACAACGCCGGGCAGATCGACCCGTTGACCGCGGCGCGCCTGGCCGCCGAAGAAGGCGTGAAGATCTACCCCATCGGCATCGGCGCCGACCCCGAACAAACCGGGTCGCTGGGCATCCTTGGGGTCAACCCAAGCCTGGACCTCGACGAACCGGCGCTCAAAGCGATTGCCGAGGCCACTGGCGGTCAGTACTTCCGGGCCCGCGACGGTGCAGAGCTGCTAGCCATCAAAGAGACCTTGGACACCCTCGAACCGGTCGAGCAGCAACCGACCCAGGCCCGCCCGGCACTGGCGCTGTACAGCGCGCCGTTGGCACTGGCGCTGATTTTGAGCCTGTTGCTGGTGATCCAGGAGCGCTGGCCGGATAACGCGTTGCAACGCGGGTTCGACAAGTTGGCGAGCAAGGGCATGTTCCTGCAACCCAAGCCGCAATGGCGCCAACGCCTTAAACGCCTGCGTTTGCGGAGGCGTCGATGATCGACCTATGGCCGCACTGGTTCCGCCCCTGGTGGCTATTGCTGCTGCCGCTGCTCGGCTGGTTGCTGTGGCAACTGTGGCATCGGCAAAAACGCGCCGGGCGCTGGCAGATGATCCTGCCGCCGGCCTTCCATGGGGTGCTGCTCAGCGGTGGCAACGGGCGCGAAAGCAAATCGCCGTGGGTGGTGCTCGGTATCGCCTGGCTGCTGGCGCTATTGGCTTTGCTCGGCCCCAGTTGGCAACGGGTGGAGCAGTCCAGCCAGAAACCATCCGACCCCTTGGTGGTGCTGCTGGAATTGACCCCGGAAATGCTTGCCACCGACAGCCCGCCGAACCGCCTGGAGCAGGCGCGCCGCAAGCTGTATGACTTGTTGCAGGCCCGCAGCGACGCGCAGACCGCCATCGTGGTGTACGCCGGCAGTGCCCACACCCTGGTGCCGCTGTCGGACGACCTGGCCACCAGCGGCAATCTGCTGGAAGCCTTGCGCCCCTCGATCATGCCCGAGCCCGGCCATCGTGCCGACCTGGCCGTGGAAAAAGCCCTGGGCTTGCTGAACCAGGCCGGCCTGGGCCAAGGACGGCTGTTGCTGATCGGCTCGTCGCTGTCCAAGCAGGAACGCCAAGGCATCCGTCTGCTGCTGCAAAGTGCCCAGGCGCCGAGCCTGTCGATCCTTGGCATCGGCAGCCGCGAGGGCACCCCGGTGACCCAAGAGAATGGCGAGTTCCTCAAGGACGAACAAGGCGCGATCCTGGTGCCGCGCCTGGACAGCCCGACCCTCAAGGCGTTCGCCAGCGAAATGGGCGGCCGTTACCGCGCCGCGCGGCTGGATGATAAAGACCTGCGCCAACTCGGCATGCTGGATGCGCCGCAGACCCTGCGCGACGACGGGCAACGCCTGCGCCTGGATACCTGGGCCGACCAGGGTTACTGGCTGCTGCTGCCATTGCTGCTGCTGGCGGCCTGCGCCGGTCGCCGCGGCTGGCTGTTCTGCCTGCCTTTATTACTGCTGAGCGCACCGCAACCCAGTTACGCGTTTGAGTTGACGGATCTGTGGCTGCGCCCGGACCAGCAAGGCCAATACCTGCTCAAGAAACAACGCCCGGCCCAAGCCGCCGAGCGTTTCGAAGACCCGCAGTGGCAGGGCGTGGCGCTTTACCAAGCCGGCAACTACGCCGAGGCGGCCAAGCGCTTTGCCCAGAGCAATGACGCCTATGCTCACTACAATCGTGGTAATGCCCTGGCCAAGGCCGGCGAGCTGGAGGCGGCGCTGGACGCCTACGACCAGGCGCTGGAAGCCCAACCCGATCTGCATCCAGCGTTGAAAAACAAAGCCCTGGTGGAGGCCTTGATACAGGAACAGGCCCAGGCGCAGGCCGAGCAAAAGCCCGAGTCACCAGCGGAAAATCCAGATGACGAACCCCATCAACCGGGCCAGACTGCGCAACCGGGCGCCGACGGGCAAACCGGCACCGGCGGCGAAGCATCCCCTCAGGGCCAGGGCGAAGCCGGCAGCGGCGATCCCCAGGCCAGCGCCAAACCGCCTAGCGGCGGCAATGAAGTCCCGGGCAGCGAGTTGGGCGACGAACAAACCACGACCCCACCGCTGCGCCGCACCGATGCCAGTTTGGATGAACAGCGCCAGGCCCTGGAACAATGGCTGCGGCAGATCCCGGATAACCCCGGCGAACTGCTGCGGCGTAAATTCTGGTACGAACAGCAACAACATCAGGACAAGACTCGATGAGCCGCCCCACCCTTCTGCTTCTGCTCGCGTTGTCGGCCAGCACCGCCCAGGCGGCGAACCTGGTCGCCAGCGTTGACCGCAGCCGCCTCAATTCCGGGGAAACAGTGGAACTGACGGTGGAATCCAGCGATGTCACACAGTTCGGCAAGCCCGACCTGTCGCCCCTGGATGCGCAGTTTGAAGTCAGCGGCACGCGGCAGATCAACCAGCTCACCACCCTGGGCGGCGACAACCACGCCACCACGCGCTGGATCATCACCTTGCTGCCCAAGGAAAACGGCACCGTGGTGATCCCACCGCTTCAAGTGGGCGAGCTTCAGACCCAGCCGATTACCCTGCAAGTGATCGAAACCGCCAGCCAGAACACCAGCGCGGAACTGGCGCCGGTATTCGTCGAAGCCAACCTCGACCAGTACAGTGTGTACGTTCAGGCCCAGGCGCTGTTGACCGTGCGCGTGTACCACTCGGTTTCGCTGTATGACGACAGCAGCCTTACACCGTTGCAGATCGCCGATGCACGCGTCGAGCAACTGGGGGAATCGCGTACCTATGAAAAAGTCATCAACAGCATCCGTCATGGCGTGATCGAAACCCGCTATGCGATCTACCCGCAGCACAGCGGCAGCCTGGAGGTCGGTGCGCAGACCTTCAGCGCCACCCTGGTTGAATCACGCCCGCCTCAGGAAAATACGCTGCAAGGCACCAAGCCGGGCAAGCTGATCCACGTCAGCTCCGCGCCTCTGCAATTGACCGTCAAGCCCAAACCGGCGCTCTACCCGGCCGATGCCCCGTGGCTGCCGGCCCGTAGCCTGACCCTGAGCGAAAGCTGGAACCCCGAGCCGCAACAGGTGCAGGTCGGCGACTCCCTGACCCGCAGCCTCACGGTCAAGGCCGAGGGCCTCTCCAGCGCACAACTGCCGGCCCTGCCCAGCACAGAAATCAGCGGCCTGCGTCGCTACCCGGATCAACCGGTGCTCGGCAACCAGACCAGCGACCGCGGCCTGATCGGCAGCCGCGAAGACCGCGAAGCCCTGGTGCCCAGCCGCGCCGGCGCACTGGAGCTGCCCGCCGTCGATGTGGTGTGGTGGAACACCCATGAGGACCACCTGGAGCGCACCAGCCTGCCGGCGCGCACTCTGCAGGTGGCCAATAACCCGAGCCTGATGGTGGACACCCCCGCCACCCCCACCATCATCACTGCTCCGGACGATAGCCGCCTGTGGCTGTGGCAACTGAGCACTTTGCTGCTGGCCTGCACCACCTTGCTGGGCTTCGGCCTGTGGTGGCGCGCCCGCCGACAACCAGCGGTGCAACGCGCGGCGCAAACCGGCCCCAGCCCGCGCACGTTGCTCGACGACCTCAAACGCGCCACCCAGGCCAACGACCCGCAGGCGACCCGCCAGGCGCTGGATGCCTGGGCGCGGCAACAACCGGAAACCCTGGCCGACATGGCCGCGCGCTTCGTACCGCTGTCGGATGCGTTGGATGGCTTGAACGGTGCGCTCTACAGCGAAAGCGGCCAGTACTGGCTGGGCGAAGACTTGTGGCGCGCGATCAAGGCCATCCCCATGGCTGAACGTGAAGCGGACCCGGCGACGGACACCACCAGTTTGCCGCCGTTGTATCCCAAATAGCCCCTCCCACAGTGGATCTGCCTGGTTTGGAGCAACGGGTTGGCAATGCAGGTAAACTCCCCTCCTTTCTCTCTACCCCACGGAGTTCGCCTTGCGTCTGTTCCACACCTCCGACTGGCACCTGGGCCAAAACCTCCATGGCCAGGAACGCGACTTCGAACATGCCTGTTTCCTTGAGTGGCTGCTGCGCCAGATCGGCACTCAGCATCCCGATGCGCTGCTGATTGCCGGCGATATCTTCGATACGGTCAACCCGCCCCTCAAGGCCCAGGAGCGGCTGTATGACTTCATCATCAGCGCCCATGAACAAAACCCCGACCTGACCATTGTGATGATCGCCGGCAACCACGATTCCGGCTCGCGCATCGAGCTGCCGGCGCCGTTGATGCGGCGCTTGCGCACCCATGCCCTCGGCCGCGTGTTGTGGCTCGATGACGGGCAACTGGATGCCGAACGCCTGCTGATTCCGCTGCCGAACGCCAAAGGCAAGATTGCCGCGTGGTGCCTGCCGTTGCCGTTTCTGCGCCCGGCGGAGGTGACCGGCGCGCAGTTGGGCGACGACTACCTGCGCGGCATCGGCCAGGTGCATGAGAAGCTGATCGCCGCCGCCAATGCCAAACGCAAAAAAGGCCAGGCGCTGATCGCTATCAGCCATGCGCATATGGCCGGCGGTTCGGTGTCGGAGGACTCCGAGCGCAGCCTGATCATCGGCAATGCCGAGGCGCTGCCCGCCAGCCTGTTCGACAACAGTGTCGGCTATGTTGCCCTGGGCCATTTGCACAAGCCGCAAAAGGTCAATGGCGAAGAGCGCATTCGCTACAGCGGCTCGCCGATTCCGTTGTCGTTTTCCGAGATCGGCTACAAACACCAGATTCTTGATGTGACCTTCCAGGGCCAATGCCTGGTGGGCGTAGAACCGATCCTGATCCCCCGCTCTGTGGAGCTGCAACGCCTGGACGCCGCACCGCTGGCGGATATCCTCAAGCAACTCGCCGATCTGCCCGACATCGATCTACTGGCCGAAACCCAGCGCCACCCCTGGCTCGAAGTGCGCGTGCGCCTCGACGAGCCGCAGCCGGACCTGCGCCAACAGATCGAAAGCGCCCTGCAAGGCAAGGCCGTGCGTTTGGTGCGCATCGCCGCCGAATACGCCGGTATCCGCAGTGGCAATGAAAGTGACGACGAGCGCCTGATCGAACTCGACCAACTGACGCCCCAGGAGTTGTTCAGCCGCGCCTGGCAGGACAGCTATGGCAGTGAAGTGGATGAACAGACCTTGAAGGACTTCGCCATGTTGCTCCAGGAAGTGCAACAGCAGGAGGAGCAGCCATGAAAATCCTCGCCATTCGCCTGAAAAACCTCGCGTCCCTGGCCGGGCCGTTCGAGATCGACTTCACCGCCGAGCCCCTGGCCAGTGCCGGGTTGTTTGCTATCACCGGGCCGACCGGCGCCGGCAAGAGCACCTTGCTCGATGCGCTGTGCCTGGCGCTGTTTGGCGCAGTGCCGCGCCTGGGCGACACTGGCCAGGCGAAGATGCCAGATGCCGACAGCGATATTTCCATCGGTGACCCGCGCACCCTGCTCCGGCGCGGTACCGGCGGCGGCTATGCCGAGGTGGATTTTGTCGGCGTCAGCGGCCGTCGCTATCGGGCGCGCTGGGAGGCCAATCGCGCCCGCGACAAGGCCAGCGGCAAGTTGCAGAACAGTCGGCAAAGCCTGATCGATCTGGACAGCGAGCAACTGTTGGCCAGCCAGAAAACCGAATACAAAACCCAGTTGGAACTGGCCCTGGGCTTGAATTTCGAACAGTTCACCCGCGCCGTGTTGCTGGCGCAGAGCGAGTTCAGCGCGTTCCTCAAGGCCAACGACAACGAGCGCAGCGAGCTGCTGGAAAAACTCACTGACACGGCGCTGTACACCCAGCTCGGCCGCCGCGCCTTCGACAAGGCCAAGGAGGCCAGGGACGCGCACAAACAGTTGCAAGACCAGGCCGTGGGCGTGGTGCCGCTGAGCGCCGAAGACCGCGCCGAACTGGACCGGCAACTGGCCGAGGCTCAGCAGCAGCTCAAGGTGCAGCAAGCCCAGCTCAAGCAATTGGAAGCGCAGCACACCTGGCTCAAGGAACTGCGCGAATGGCAGGAGCGCCAGCTCGACGCCACCCAACAGCTGCAACGGGCCCAGGCCGACTGGGACAGCCTGGGCGCGCAGCGCGAAGACCTCAGTCGCTTGGAGCAACTGGCGCCGCAACGTCATCACTTCGCCCGCCAGATCGAGCTGGCCGCGGAGCTCACCCCGCTGGCCGCGCAGATTCAGCAGCACATCGCGCAGCAGGCCCAATTGCTGACGCGCCAGGACCAGGCCCAACAGCAGCAAGCCAGCGCCCACGCCGAATTGGAAGCCGCGCTGCAAGCCCAGAGCGACGCCGTCCCCTTGCTGCGCCAGGCCTTCGACGGGCAAAACAGCCTCGCCCATTTGACTAAAGACCTGGCCAAGCACAGCGCCGACCAGCAGCAACAGGCCGCCGCCAGCAGCGAAGGCCAAGCGCGCCTCAGCGCGTTGCAGGCCAAACAGGCCGAAGTTGCCGAGCGCCTGCAACGCCTGGCCGACGACCTTGAGCGCAGCGCCGCGCTGGCGCCCCTGGCCGATGCCTGGACCGCTTACCGCGACCGCCTGCAACACTTGATGCTGATCGGCAATCGCCTGAACAAAGGCCAGGCCGAACTGGCACAACTGGAACACCGCGCCAACACCGCCGCCGAAGCCTTTACCGGTCAGCGCGACGCCTTGGCCCTGCTGTACCAGGAAGCCGGCGCCGAGCCCCAGGCGGTGGCCGAGCAGATCCAACTGCTCGCCAGCCTGTTGCAGGACAATCGCAAGCAGCAACGCGCCGTCGAAGACCTGACGCGGCTGTGGGACAGTCAGCAGCAGCTGGATCAGCAGGCCGCCACCCTCACCCAGAAACTCGCCGACGCCCAACAGCGACGCGAACTACTGAACCAGGCCGGCCTGCAAGCCAAGGCCGATCTGAGCGTGGCCGAGCAGACGCTGACAGTGACCCAGCAACTGCTGGAACGTCAGCGCCTGGCCCGCAGCGCCAGCGTCGAAGAGTTGCGCGCACAATTGCAGGA
Organism: Pseudomonas sp. S4_EA_1b; assembly: GCF_016307435.1. NCBI lineage: Bacteria > Pseudomonadati > Pseudomonadota > Gammaproteobacteria > Pseudomonadales > Pseudomonadaceae > Pseudomonas > Pseudomonas sp. S4_EA_1b. The sequence goes on from NZ_JAEILC010000036.1 coordinate 44,242, forward strand.
CGGCCAGCCGTGTCCGGTGTGCGGCAGTCACGAGCACCCCTATCACCAACCCGAAGCGTTGCTGCACAGCCTTGGCCGGCATGACGAGAACGAGCAAGCCACGGCGCAACAGGCGGTGGATGCACTCAAGGAGAAACTCACCGAGCTGCGGGGCGAAGTGGGCGGTTTGATCGCCCAGCAAAAGGAGTTTCTGCACCAGCAGGAGCAGTTAGCCGCGCAACAACTGGCGCTGAAGCCAAGCCTGGACGCCCACCCGCTGAGCGCCGCGCTGTTCAATCAGGACGCCCCCCAACGCAGCCCCTGGCTGGCAACCCAGCTGGCTCAGCTCGGCCAGAGCATCAGCCAGGACGAGCAGCGCCAGAGCGCCCTGCTCAACCTGCAACAGAACGCCGGGCGCCTGCAGCAGCAACTGCAAGCGGCCCAGGACGCGAGCCAACAAGCCCGTCAGCAATGGCTCGACCAGCAGCGCGAACTGGCCAATGACCGCGAGCGCCTGGAACAGGAACTCAACGCATTCGCCAGCCTGTTGCCCGCCGACACCCTGGACGGCCTGCGCAACGATCCCGCCGCGACCTTTATGCAGCTCGATCAACAGGTCAGCCAGCGCCTGGAACAGTTAGGCCATCAACGGGATGAACGCGAAGAACAACAGGAACGTCAGCAGGTCATCGAAAAAGAACAGACCCATCAACAGCATCGTCAGGCGCAATTGGAGGCGCTGAGCCAGCAAGTGGCCGAACTGACCCGCCAGCAACAGGCCGCCGCGCAAGCCCTCGCCGAGCTGTTGGGCCCCCATACCAGCGCGGAACACTGGCAGCAGCAGTTGGAGCAAGCGGTGGCCCAGGCGCGTCAGAGCGAGAGCGACGCCAACCAGCAACTCCAAGACACCCGCACCACCTTGATCCAACTGGCCGCCGACCTTAAGGCGTGGCAGGCACGCCAACAGGCGCTGCACACCGAACAACAGGCGCTCGATGCGCGCCTGAGCCAATGGCGTGCATCGCACCCGGAACTGGACGATGCCGGTCTCACTCGCTTGCTGGCCATGGATGACACGCAGGTCAGCGCACTGCGTCAGCGCCTGCAAACCAGCGAAAAAGCCGTGGAGCAAGCCAAGGTTTTGCTGCAAGAGCGCGAACAACGCTTGGCTGAACACCAGGCCCTGCACAACGGCAACCTCGACGCCGAACAGTTGGACAACCACCTCGCCGCGCTCAGCCAGCAACTGGCCGATGCGGAGAAGCAGTGCGCCGAACTGCGCGCGCGCCAGGCCGAAGACCAACGTCGCCAGCAGGCCAACAACGTGCTGGCCGAGCAGATCGCCAAGGCCTATGAAGAATGGCAACGCTGGGCTCGGCTGAATGCCCTGATCGGTTCGGCCACCGGCGACACCTTCCGCAAGATCGCCCAGGCTTACAACCTGGATCTGCTGGTGTATCACGCCAACGTGCAACTGCGCCAGCTGGTGCGGCGCTACCGCCTCAAGCGCGGCGGCAGCATGCTCGGTCTGTTGGTGCTCGACACCGAAATGGGCGATGAACTGCGCTCGGTGCATTCGCTGTCCGGCGGCGAGACCTTTCTGGTGTCGCTGGCCCTAGCCCTGGGGCTGGCGTCGATGGCGTCCAGTACCTTGAAGATTGAGTCGTTGTTTATCGACGAAGGCTTCGGCAGCCTCGACCCCGAATCCCTGCAATTGGCCATGGACGCACTGGACGGTTTGCAGGCCCAGGGGCGCAAAGTCGCCGTGATTTCCCACGTCCAGGAAATGCATGAACGCATCCCGGTGCAGATCCAGGTCAAGCGTCAGGGCAATGGCCTGAGCACCTTGGAGGTCAAATGAGCGAAGCGTTGCTGTACTCGTTCCGCCGCTGCCCCTACGCCATGCGCGCGCGGCTGGCGTTGCGCTACAGCGGCGTAGCGGTGCGCATTGTCGAGGTGAGCTTGAAGGCCAAGCCGCAAGAGATGCTGACACTCTCGCCCAAGGGCACGGTGCCGGTGTTGAGTGTGGACGGCCAGGTGATCGACGAAAGCCTGGCGATCATGCAGTGGGCCCTGGCCCAGCACGATCCCGACGATTGGTTGCTGGGCGGCGACCCGGCGGTGCTGGCGCTGATTGCCGAGAATGACGGCGGGTTCAAGCATTGCTTGAATCGCTACAAATACGCCGAACGCTACCCGGAATACCCGATGGAACACTATCGGGGCGAAGGCGCAGTGTTCTTGCACACTCTGGAAGGTTTGCTGGCTGAGCGCGCCTACTTACTGGCCGAGCACCTCAGCCTGGCGGACATGGCGCTGGCGCCGTTCGTGCGTCAGTTCGCCCACGTAGACCGCGATTGGTTTGCCCGTGCGCCCTACCCGCGCTTGCAGCAATGGCTGGATGAGTTCCTGCAATCGCCCTTGTTTATCGGCGTGATGGCCAAGGCGTAAGGTGTGCCAGCGCGTTAGCCCTGGGCCAAATTCAACAATCGCTCATGAGCCACTTCCGGCTCGCCTTCCAGGGGCTGCACGGAGGACAGGATCGGGGCGGAATACAGAAACAGGATTGCTGCAGCGAGTCGAAGGGCCATGCTGTCGTTTCCAGGAATGGGCGCGTCAAAAGTTGAGCGTCAAATTTAAACACATGGCAATGTGATATTACAGCGGCTTTTTTCACCCCAGGCAAAAACGCCAAACCACTCGAACGCCGATCGACGTTCCAGTGGTTTGGCGTCTGCTGCTGTGCAGGGCTCAGTGTTGAGTTTTGTGATCCAGCGCGGCATAGAAGTTGGCGCTTTGTTGCAGGTATTTCTGAGTGTAGGCACTGGTGCTGGACTTGCGACCGGCGACTTCCACGCTGGCCGCCGCCGGCAAGGCTACGGTGGCGGAAACAGCGGAAGCGGCGATGATGGAGAACAGGTTCAAATTCATGTCGGTAACCCTTGTGTACGGTTGGTTGAGTGGCCGGTGAAGGCCTTGGAACCCAACTTACGCCCGAGGGTTAAACCTTAGAAATGCTTTGAAACAGTAGCCGCTATTAATGCAATTAATACAAAAGCTCAGGCCCCGGCGTACGGGGCCTGTGGCTTATTGACGCACCAGGAATTTGAGGTCGCTGGGGGCATCGATCGGCAATTTCTGCACAGTTTTACCCAGCAGGCCGGTCTTGGGGTCGCGCTCGACCACCACGATTTCATTGCTTTTCTGGTTGGCGATCAGTAGGAACTTACCGCTCGGGTCCAGGCTGAATTCGCGCGGATGGTCGCCTTCCACGCTGCGGCGTTGCAGCTCGGTGAGGTGCGCGGTGGCCGGGTCCACGCCAAACACGATGATCTGGTTGGCGGTGCCGCGGTTGCTCACGTACAGGAACTTGCCGTCACTGGACGCATGCAGCGCCGCGCCGGCTTTGTCGGACACTGGTTGCCCGGCGGCGAAGTCGACCAGTTGGGTTTGTGTGAGTTTGCCGTCGGCGTAATCGAACACCGCGACCTGAGCGCTCATCTCGGTGGTCAGCCAGGCGTGCTTGCCATCGGCGCTGAACAGCAAATGGCGCGGACCGCTGCCCGGCGGCAATGCCACCGAGGCCGGGTCGGCCGGGGTCAGGGGCAGCTCGTGGTTGGCCTTGGGGTCGTAGCGGTAGACAAAAATCTTGTCCGCCCCCAGGTCATTGGCGAACACGTACTTCCCGTCCGGCGACGACACCACCGCGTGCACATGGTTGGAGGCCTGGCGCTGCGGGTTGACCCGACTGGCCGGGTGCCCGCTCAACTGCACCGGTGCGGATAACTTGCCAGTGGCGTCCACCGGCAGGATCGCCAGGCTGCCGCCTGGGTCTTCCAGTACGGAATAGTTGGCGACGAACAGGTGACGACCGTCTGCGGCGACGCTGGAGTGGGTCGGCTCGTTGCCCAGGCTCTGCACTTGGTTGATCAGTGTGAGCTGGTGATTTTTCGGGTCGATGGCGTAGCTGCTCACGCGCCCCACCGCGTCCTTCTGGCCGGGGCCATTTTCATTGACCACAAACAGCCGCTTCTGGTCCTTGGACACCGTCAGCCACGACGGGTTAGCGGCCTTGGCCGCCAGCACAGGTTTGCCCTGGAACTGCCCGGTGCGGCTGTCGAATTGCAGGCGGTAAATGCCCTCGCTGGAGCCGGCGGTGTAGCTGCCCACCAACAGTTCATAGGTGTCTGTCGGCGCGGCCTGCGCCGACATCGCACCGACACTGCCGGCCATCAGCAGCGGCCAGAATTTACGCATCATCATGCTCGTCTTCCTCGTCATTATTGTTGCCGGTGAAGGCGCTCATGCACACCAGGCGGTGTTCGCCCGAATCACCGGTGAGGGTCCAGCTTTGCAAGGCGTCGTCAAAGGTTGCCGCCTGCACCTGCATCAGGCTGAACGACCAGCGCTTTTCGGCGCGGCCGTCCATGCAGGTAATGCGCAGGCCTTTGTCGTCGGAAGTGAAATCAAAGGCATGCAAGCCATCGATTTCGAGCATGTCAGCGTTGTTAAGTTCAGCGGGCAGGCCGGTAGCAGTCATCGGGATCAGTCATCAGGAAGAAAGGCGCTGATGATAGGCCAATCCACCCTCGCCTGGCGCGCTTTGTGCGCTTGCGGTAACCGGTTATGCCTGGTCTGCGCGACGGCTTTGTCATGCTCGGCACCTTCTCATAACGCGATGGAATGCCAATGCCCGACTCAACCCCCGTCCACCCCGCCCCCCTGCTGCCGGGGGTGACCAACACCGCGGCGCAGGCGGTCGCCGCTCACTTTGCCGGGCTGCCGGACGTGGCCCACGTGGTCAGCCAACTGCTCAGCGATGCCATTGCCCAGCGCTACCCTGCCCTGGCCCTCGACCTCTCAGCGACGCGCCTGGCCACGCCCAACGGCAAGCAGTGGGTATTCCGCCCGCTGCTCTCTGTGGTGCAGGACTACCTGGGCGGCACCGCCAACCTGGATTTCAGCGACATCGGCAACCTGAGTTTCTACCTCACCACCAGCCCGCCGCGTCGGCTGACACTGCCGCAAGACGGCAAATCGCGGCTGGACATGCAAGTCATCGAGGGCCTGATCAAAGAACTGGCGGACACGGTTCCCGTGGGTTTGCAGAACGCGCTGAACAATTACTGGCGCGACCACACCGGCAACGGCCAATGGCGCTGGATGGCCCGCCTGCTCCAGGACACGCTGCATATCGCCGCCCTGCGCCGGACCGACCTGGCGGAACCGGCCCGACAAACCCTCGACCAACTGACCGCCACCCCGGACCGTGAGCAACGCATGAGCCACCACGGCGCCCAGGCGGTATTGGTCTATTGCCTGGAAACCACCCTGCGCAGCGCCGAGCGCCGTGTCACGGTGCTCGACCCACACCTGGTGCTGACCCGCCCCACCAATGGCACTGCGACGGTATTGCTGTGCAGCCCCGGCGGCACTATCGAAGCGTTCCCGTCCATGGATGCGTTGACCCAGGCCTGGGGGCAACGCATGGCGTCCCGTTATCAGCTCGACGAAGTGCTGATCCAACGCTACGAACCGGACGGCGATATATTCGACCATCAAGCCGCGCTCATCCTCAATCAACAGTTGGAACACCTGGGCGCACTGCGACTGCCGGCCAACGGCGGGTTCGCCGCGCTACAGGCGCACTGTCGCGGGCTTGTCGACCCGACGGCGTACTTTCTCGACGCGCCCAGCGTGCCCACGGATCTATTGGCCACGCTGCGCACCCATTTGCCCAGCGGCCTCAAGGACGCCGACAGCAGCGCCCAGGCCGCCTACCGCCGCTACAGCCTGGCCCTGGCCAGTGCCAAGCGGCGGGGCGGCGGCCGCACCTTTCTGAGCGGCATCCCGGATATTCACGCCTTCACCGTCGCCAGCCTGCTGCGCGAGCTGCAAGCCGACGCGGTGCGCCTTGAAGGCGTGGCACAGGCCGACGTAGCGGCACTGGACCCCGACCAACTGGAACTGACCTTTGCCATTTCCGCCGGTTTCCCCGGCACCGTCGGCATCACCCAGCACGAACGCATGAGCCTCACCGACCTGGCGATCAATAACCTGAGCGCACGCCCCAGCGGCGAGATGCGCATCGCCCATCGCGCCGGCCTGACAGTCCCGGGTTGGCTGACCGCCGACTACCTCACCGGCTCGAACGGCCTGATCGAACGCGTCGACATCGGCCTGCATTACCCACGATTGCTGGAGGACCAATTGCTGGGCCCCAGTGAAGAAACCCGTCGACGCGAAACACTGTTCGCCGACCAGCTCACCGCGCAACTGCCGCTGCTGGCCCTGGAGCAGAGCCTGCGCGGCGTCAACGGCATGACCCGCGACGGCGCCCGGCGTGTGGCCGCGCTCATGGCCCTGACGGTGGCCGATCAGCAGGGCGTGGTCATTCGCCACTTGGCGTTGTTGCGTCATCCGGCGGCCAGCCCCGACGTGGTGACCAACATGTACCTGATCGAAGCCCAGGACATTGCCAGTGGTCCCCATATCCTCTATCGCCCGCTTTACGCCCAAGCCTTACTGGAATTCCCCAGCCGCGCAGCGCTGTTGGAGGCCATCGCCAGCCCGGGTGAGGTGCAGAACAGCGTATTGCTGTGGATGAGCGATAGCGCGCGCCCGGTGTATGCCAACGGCGGTTTTCGTCAGCCCCATTACCTGCGTTTTGGCCAGGGCGATGAATTCAGCCCCCTGCGCACGCCTGGGCCGGCCACCCTGTCGGAGGACGGGCTGAACGACGAGCTGCATCAATGCCTGATCACCGGTCGTCTGATGCAGTACCTGTACAGCAGCAACGCCCGCGCGTTGGTCGCCCAGGCCGACCGCGAATCGGTGTCCAACCACGAAAGCCGCTGGAAACTGCTGCTCGAAGGTGGCGGATTGTTGTTCGGTGGGGTGCTGTACCCGTTGTTACGCGGCCCGCTGTTGCTCACCACCTGGCTGGGCAATCTCTACAACAGCCTTAAACAAGACATTCAGGGCCTGAACGCCATGGATGCGCAAACGCGGGAATTGGCCAGTGTCGACCTGTTGCTGAACCTGGGCCTGTCGTTGTTCGAAGGCCCGCCGTTGCCCGCTGGCGCCACTGCCCCAGCACGGAGCCGGCGCCCGCCCCTGGCATTGCCGCGCCAGCTCGCCGAGCGTTGGCCGGCCCCGCCCGCGCCGCGTATCCATCAAGGCAGCGTCGGGTTGCCCGGTGTATTGCCAGGCACCGACAAAGCGCTGTTGGACTTCCGTTTCGCTCAATCCCACTGGCGCCTGACCGCCAGTCAGCGCGCACGCCTGAACAGTTACAGCACCACGCCGCCGCCCGATGTGCCCGAGCCGGTGGCGAGCGGGCCGCACAAAGGCTTGTACCGCATCGACAACCAGTGGTACGCCCAACTGGACGGTCAGTGGTATCGGGTGTGGATGGAAGCGAATACTGGCGACGTACTGATCGTCGACCCCGTCGACAGCAACCGCCGTGGCCCGCCCTTGCGCATTGATCGACAGGGGAACTGGAGCGTGGATACGCGCCTGCGTCTACGCGGCGGTATGCCGTCCAACCGCATCGCCGCACGGCGTCAGCTCAATGCCAAGCGCGTCGAGACCTTGAGCAGCGAGTACCGCCACTTTCTGGGCCAGCAAACCCAGCAGCAAAAGCGCGTGGACGTGGCCCAGGCCGTCATGGAGAAGACCCAGGACGACCCACGCTTCACACCGGCACAGCGCGCCGAAAAACGTCGGCAATTTGAAAGCGCGCTGCTGACCCAGACCCAGGCATACCAACAGATTCTCGACAGCGTGCAGGAACGACGGGAGCTGAGTATCCCGCTGTCGACGCAAACCGTCGCAGCCCTGATGGAAAACATCGTCAACAACGGGCGCAAACTGGTGGTCATCGCCGAAACCGATCGCCAAGCGCTGTACACGGCCAATGCACCGTTCACGCGCCTGGGCGCGGCGTTGAAACAGGCGGTGCTGGCCAACCGCGCCGGCCACGAGCAATTTATCAAGGACCTGCTGGCGATCAACGAGCGCTCGATCCAGTGGTTGAAAGTCAAGGACCGTTACCTCGCCCAACTGCACGAATTGGGCGGACTGGGCCTAGACGCCTTTACCCGCCTGACCCAGGACCGCCCCGACGAAATCAGTGTGCTGGCGATCCAGGCCTTGCAGATTCGCACCCTGCGCTGGCTGGCGACGCGAGGGTCCGACTCGGTGCGGCTCGACAGGCTCGACACCCTCATAGCACCGTTGGTCGAGCAGGTGCGAACTCACAGCGAACTCAATGCCCTGGAGCTACCCGCCAGTGAGCGCATCAGCGTGCTGGAAAGCCTGGTGGAACACTACGGACGCGCCCTGGACGCCCTGCAAGGTCTGAACATCGTCGATGTGGAAGGCCTGGAGCAAAGCTATTCGGCGCCCTTGTTCATGCTGATCGAGGAGCTGTATCAGGACGTCAACCTGCAACTGGCCAACGCCATTCAGCCAAGCGATCCCAACCCAGTGCGTACGCCAAAGCGCCAGCCGACGGCGCCGGGCAAACCGCAGAAAAAAGTCATCCGCACGCGGCGCAAAGGCACCCTGATCGGCGACTTGAAGCCAGCCGGCAGCAGCCTGCCGATCGAAGTGGTGGAGGTGCGTTCGGAAGAGAGCAACCAATTGCTAAGCCTGTACTCCCAGGACGGCGATGAATGGGTCGAGTTCAAAGAACCCCTCGCACCGCCGCCACCCGCCCCCTCCCGTGGCTTGAGCCTGGTCAAGGGTGAAGCCCGCAAATTGCTGGCCATGCTCGACGCCCATCTGCAACGTGCGCAGCGCTACCGCAGCGTCTGCCGTCATCCTGAGGAAGTGCAGGAAATCCTGCATTACGAGGGTACGCGCTACGACAGGTTGGCCACCGAACTAGACCGCACGATCCAGGCCCTGCCCCTGGCCGAACGCCTGGCCGCCGACCTGGCGCTGGCCACCCAGCTGCGCGAGGCCGGCATGCGCCTGACCCGCCAGGGCGATGCCCTGCGCCTGCAATTGAGCCTGGAATTGCCCCCCACCCACGGCAACCTGGAATACCTGCTCGCGCAGAAACAAGTGGCCATCGCGCGCTACAGCGAGCGTGTGCCACTGAGCGGCGAGCGGCGCGATTTTATCCAGGAATACGCCGTCACCGACCTCAATGGCGCACCGCTGTGGTACGCGCACTTCCATTACCCCAAACACGACTCGCCCAAGGCCGACTACAGCGTCGCGCACCTGAAAACCAAAGCCCAGCAGAAGCAAAGCTACTACTCGCTGCTGGCCAAAACGCAAAGCCCTCAGGCGGTGGTGAACGCACACCGCGGCTTGATCGGCAAGGCCCTGGCCGAGCGTTGGTTTCTCCCGCTGGCGCCGTAAGCATCGCCCTCCCATCAAGAATCAAGAATCAAGAATCAAGAATCAAGAAAGGACTCCCCCCATGCCCAGCCCCGATCACCTGATCCTCGCGCACGCCGTACAGGCGCGCTTCCAGGCGCGGCCGACCCTGCGCTCGGCCACCGCGCAGCGACTGAGCGACAGCCTCAAAGAACTCAGCCCGCCCCTGACCCGGCCACTGTCCGAGCTATACCTGGCCCACCCACGCGACGGTGGCGGCCGCGCCTTGCCCTCTGTGCTGCAAATGGCCCTGACCTACCTGGCCAACGGCACCCTGCCCGACCTCGCCACCCGCGCCGGACTCGACGCCTACCTGAGCGATGCCAGCGGCAACCGCTTGACCGAACCCGCCGTCCCCCTGAACGACCTGCAACGCATCATCCGCGAGCTGCCAACCCTGCTGCCGGCGACATTGCAAACCGCGCTAAGCAGCTTCTGGGATGAGGTCGACAGCGCCGGCATCAGCCACTGGCAATGGCTTAGCGAAGTGCTGCACAGCCTGTTTCGCCAGTGTGCGATCAGCCAATCGACCAGCGACCACGAGCAGCTCCAGGCCCTCACCGCCCTGGCGCGCTACCCGGCACGCGAAGCGCGCCGCGAGCAAACCGCCCCGGACAACAGGGTGTATGCCTATACCCTGGAAGCCCTGTTGGTACGCGGCCAGACCCGCCTGACCCTGCAATGCAGCGAGCTGTTGATCGTCAGCGGCGAACGCGTCTGGCTGTATAGCCTGCCCGGCACCGTGGAAGCCTTCGCCAGTTTGCAAGCCTTCGGGCAGGCGTGGGGCGAGCGCCTGGAGGCGCGCTACCTCGCCGACCGGATCACCTGGCGCCAGTACGAGCCCGACGGCGACATCTTCGAGCTACAAGCCGCGCTGCTGCTCAACCGGCAATTGGACGATCTGGCGGCGTTGCGCCTGCCCGCCCATAGCACGTTGGCCGATTTGGAAAGCCAAGTGGCCGCCCTCACCGACCTGGCGCCTGGCTTTATCAGCGCGCCAACCACGCCGGCGCAGCCCCTCGACGCCGTTGACAGCGAATTGCCCGCCTGGCTGAAAAACGCCTCGGCCAGCGAGCGCTTCAGCTATCGCCAATGCCTGCTGGAGCAGGCCAGCCTGCGTCGCCTCAACGGCGGTGCGGGCTACCTGGACGGCATCGACGATATCCGCCGCTTTGCCGCCCGCCGCCTGAACCCGCAACTGTGCCAGGCGCGCAATGCGGCGCTCAAGCGCCAGGACCGCTGCACCGACGAGTCCGCGCTGGCCTATCGCGCCGAAGACCTGCAACTGACCTTTGCGGTGTCCGTCGGCACTCTGCAAAGCGGCTATGTGCAACCGGTGACCCTGAGCCTGGTGGACCTGGCGCTGAAAAACCTCTGCGGCAAACCCAGCGGCAGCGTCACCCTGCATCACCGCTCCGGGCGGCCCATCGAAGCCTGGCTGACGCCGGACTACCTGATGCGCCTAGTGCAACAGGTGGACATCGGCCGTACCTACCCCGCTTACCTGCGCGAACAATTGCTGGCGCCCAATGCGCAGGCACAGCGACGTCAGCAGTTGTTTATCCAGCAGCATCCGGTGCGGCTCAAACTGCAAGCCCTGGAAGCCTTGATCAAGGGTGAGGCCGGGCTGACCCGGCGCGGCGTGCGCTATGTGTGTGCGGTGCTGGGCGCAAGCCGTGCGCAGCGTTGGGTGCAAGGCACGGAAATCATCATGCGCCCGCTGGCCTTCAAGCGAAAAGCCGACGCCCAGGCCGACACGGTCCCCAACATGTTCATCATCGAAGCGCGCAACGGCCAGGAAGGTCCGCACCTGCTCTACCGTCCGGCCTATCAGCCGGCGCTGTTGGAGTTCCCTAGCCGCGCACAGTTACTGAGCGCCATCACGCGTCCCGGCCCGCTGCAAGACAGTGTGCTGACCTGGCTGCCCGACAGCGCGCGGGCGATCTACAGCAATGGCGGCTTTCTGGAGCCCCATATCATCCGTTTCTACCAGGGCTCGGAGTTCGACGTATTGCCCAGTCGTCCGAGCCCGGCGACCCTCGCCGAGGCCGACGACGAGAGCGCGGATGAAATGCGCCTGTTCCTCAACAATAATCGGCTGCTGGAATACCTGTTCGGCGCCGAAGCGCGGCAATTGGTGGAACTGGCCGAGCGCGAGTCCACCTCCAACAGCGAAAGCCGCTGGGCGCTGCTGCTCGAAGGCGTGCAACTGGGCTTCAACACCCTGCTGGTGGTAGCCCGGGGACCATTGGCCGTGGTGGGCTGGATGCTGCAAATGATGCAGGGCCTCAGGCAAGACCTGCCGAACCTGCAAAGCGCCGATCCGGTGGCGCGGGAATTGGCCTGGGTCGATCTGTTGCTCAACATCGCCATGGTGCTGATGCACCAGGCCCAGGCGGGCGATACGCCGATTGAGGCGACACGGCACTCACAAACACAGGCCCGCCTGCCCCTGCGTCGGCCCCTGAGCCAACCGCTGCGCATGCGCCAGGCAGATATTCGCCGCGGCACGGTGGGCCTGCCTGCCGAGCCGCCCGGCGGTGGGCGCACCCTGCTGGACTTCGACCGCTCCCTGGCCAGCGACAGCGCCGCCGGGCGTCTGTTGGACAAGCTGCTGAGCGTGCACAAACCCTGGCCGCAACCCACCCCGAAAGCCATGGACAGTGGCGCGCTTAAGGGCTTGTTCAACATCGACGGACGCTGGCACGCCTCGGTCGGCGGGCTGTTGTTTGAAGTGTCGATAGTGCCGGGCTTTGGCGAGGTGTACATCATCCATCCCGAGAAGCCCGAGCACCCCGGCATCAAGCTCAAGACCGACGATCAGGGCCACTGGCGTCTGGATCGCGGGCTCAAACTCGAAGGGGGCGGGCCCAAGCGCATCGCGGCGTTGCGCGAGGAAAGCCGACGCCGCAAAGAGGCGCTGGTGGAACGCCTGCAAACCTTGAGCGCCGATATCCCACCGCTGATGCGCCCATTGGAGCAGGCGCTGGACAGCCTGGCCGACGCCGACAAACGCCTGGCCGACCAGAGCCGTGTGCTGAAGCTGACCTGGAACCTGCTGGACAAAGCCAGCGAGCAGCAAAAACCCGCGCTGCGGCAACGCCATGGGCTGGAGGTTCAACGCCACAGCACGCTGCGCGCGCAGTTCGAGATTCTGCTGGAGCGCCTGAGCGAACGGCTGGACGAGAGCGTCCGCCTGCGCCAAGAACTGGTGAGCGTCGGGCAACAGTTGGAACAGGTGGGCGGTGCCGGCGTGCATGTGCAAGACCGCGCCAAAGTGCTCGAAACCCTGTGGAACCAGCAGTTTTCCCTGCATCACTACCAACGCAACTGGGCCAATGCCTTGCTGTTTTCCGACCGCGGCGAACCCATGGCCCAGGTCGAACGGCGCATGGTGGTCGAGCGCGCCTTCGGTAACCTGAACGCCTATAACGAACACGTCGCCCGCAGCATCGACATGGCCGATGCGCTCGATCGGCTGGCTATCACCGCCACCGCGCTGGAGGACACCCTGGAACGTTTGGAGCAAGACTCCGCCGCCGGGCGCGCAATCCGTCAGAAGTTGCTGGCACTGATCGTCGAGCCGCAGAATTTCTTCGGCGAGAACATGCGCCTGCGTGCGCTGTCGTCGCTGGCGAGCGTGGTCATCGTCGATACGGGTGAACACTTGCCGCCCCAGGAGGCCCTGTATATTGAGCGCCTGGACCGCCTCGATATCCACCAGGCCGTGCAATCGCACATCAGCGTGCGCAGCAGCGAAGGCTTCGCCCTGGACGATCAACGCAACCTGTATGAAAGCCTGCTGGACAGCTACCGCAGCTACGCCAACGGCGTGCAGGCGCTGAAGGCCATCAACCCCGCGCGCTTGAACGCCAGCATCGTCGAGCGGTTTGTCCAGCGTCTGGATCATGCGCAGACCCTGGCCCAGACCGAGCTGGAAAACGTCGTTCGCGCCCAGGAAGCGCTGGCCGTGAGCGTGTCGCTGGCGAAAACGCTGCGCAGCAAGCCCGCCACAAGCCGTGTGTTCAAAACCCGCAAGCGTCGCTACCGGGTCGGCGAGGTGACGCGCGGCACTCGGCAGCAGGAACAGCTGACCATCACCGACAGCTTTACCGGCAGCCCCATCAGCACCTTCGAAGCCACGTCCGACGGCTGGGCCCAGGTGCTTGAAACCCCTGAGGCGCCGGCTGTAATCACCCCACCCAAGCCGTCCTTCGCCACCCTGCGCGAAGAAGGCCGTGGGCTGATCCGTCAACGCGCGGCGATTGAGCGCACCATCGACGCCCAGCAGCTCAAGCTCGACGACCCACGCACCCGACAATCCATCGACCCGGCGGACTGGGACCATTGGCTCGACACCCAGGCGCGCCAACTCGATGGGGTGGCCGACGCGCTGGCTGGGGAGCATGCCAACCAAACCAGCGCCATGGACCTGGCCGAGGAGTTTCGCAACCATGCACGGGATATGCGCCGTACAGCGGAGCAACGCTGCAGCGCGGCGTATAAAAAACAATGGCCGAGCCTGGACGGCATCGATTACCTATGGCGCCACCAACAGATCGATATCAACTTGACCAGCCTGGCCGACCCGCAGCGGCCCACCTTGAGCGGGGATTTTTTCACGGAGTACGCGGTGTATGACAAGGCCCAGAAACCGCCGCAAGTGTTGTGGTACGCGCACTTTCACTACGCCACCGCCACCGCACCGGCAGCCGAATACACCCGTGCGCACCTGAAACTGCCCGAACAGCGCAAGTACACGCAAAAAGACTTGTTGAAGGCTCCGGTACAAGCGCGCTTGCTTGAACATAGCGAGCCGGGGGCGGTGCCGCTGCGCAGCATTTTGTATGTGCGCATCACCCCGCCGCTCGACCGCTTGTTCCTGGCCATCGCACCGCCTGCGGCGACCCGTGCCTGAAGCACGGGCCGCGCACCGGTCAGTGGGCGAACAGTGAGTTGCCCTTCTGGCCGGCCAGTTTCTCCGGCTTGATCAGGAAGCGTGCCAGGGCCGGCAGCAGCCACAGCGCACCGAACATGTTCCACAGCAGCATAAAGGTGAGCATCAGGCCCATGTCGGCCTGGAACTTAATGGCCGAGAAGATCCAGGTACACACGCCGATCGCCAGGCACAGGCCGGTGAAGAGCACGGCTTTACCGGTGGATTTGAGGGTCTGGTAATAGGCTTCCTGCAACGGCAACCCCGCACGCAGGAAGCTTTCGAGGCGGCTATAGATGTAGATGCCGTAGTCCACGCCGATCCCCACGCCCAGGGCGACCACCGGCAAGGTCGCCACTTTGACGCCGATGCCCATAAACGCCATCAGCGCGTTGCCCAACACCGACGTCAGCACCAGCGGCAGCACGATGCACAGAGTCGCGGCCCAGGAACGGAAGGTGATCATGCACATGGTGGCCACGCACAGGTACACCAGGATCAGGATGGTCAGCTCCGACTCCTTGATCACCTCGTTGGTCGCCGCCTCGATCCCCGCGTTACCGGCGGCCAGGATAAATTCCAGGCCGTCCTTGTTGTTTTCCTTGGCGAATTCCTGCACCGCATGCACTGCGCGGTCGAGGGTCTCGGCCTTGTGGTCGTTGAGGAACACCAGCACCGGCGCCAGGGAGCAATTGTTGTTGTACAGGCCGTCGGCGCGGGCGATGGAGTTATTCAGCACATCGGGGTTGCGCGACAGGGTTTCCCATTTCAGGTTGCCCTCGTTCATGCCCTTGATCATCTGCTTGGACACGGTCACCAGCGAGATTGCCGACTGCACGCCCTCGGTGTTCTGCATCTTCCACATCAACTGGTCGATAGGCGCCATGGCTTCATAACGCGAACAGCCTTCGGCCTTGGTCTTGACCATTACCACCAGCACGTCGGAGCTGGTGGAGTAGTTGCTGATGATGAAGTTGTTGTCTTTGTTGTAGCGCGAATCCGGGCGCAGCTCCGGCGCGCCTTGATCCAGGTCGCCGATCTTGAGATTCTGGCTGTACCAGAGGCCGCCGCCGAACGCGACCAACGCCAGGGCGATGGAGATCGGTGCAACTTTCGGGCTGGCAAAGTTCGACAGCAGGCGCCAGAACGGATGTTCGCGGTTTGCGTCTTTCTTGCTCTTGGCAATGGCGCGCCGGCTGATGCCGACATAGGAGATCGCCACTGGCAGCAGGATCAGGTTGGTGAACACGATCACCGCCACGCCGATGGACGCGCCGATGGCCAGTTCGCGGATCACACCGATGTCGATGATCAGCAGGGTGATGAAGCCCACTGCGTCGGCGAGGATCGCGATCATGCCCGGCAGGAACAACTGGCGGAACGTGCGGCGCGCCGCGGTCAGCGCGTTATCGGCCTCGCTGGATTGCAGGGCGATACCGTTGATCTTCTGCACGCCGTGGGAAATACCGATAGCGAAGATCAGGAACGGCACCAGCATCGAATACGGGTCCAACCCGAAGCCGAAAAAGTGCATCAGCCCCAGTTGCCAGATCACCGCCACCAGGGTGGTGCTCAACACCGCGATGGTGCTGCGCAGGCAATTGGTGAACCACAGCAATAGCACCAGGGTGATGACGAACGCGATGCCGAAGAACATCACCACCATCACCAGACCGTCGATCAGGTCGCCGACCTTCTTGGCAAAGCCGACGATATGGATCTTGACGTTAGGGTTCTGCGCTTCGAACTTGTCGCGGATCTTGTCTTCGAGTTCGTGGGAGAACTTGCGGTAGTCCAGGGCGAGCAATTTGCCCTGGTCCTGCGGGTCCGGGTACGACTCCAACAACGGGATATCGACGATGCTCGATTTGAAATCGTTGGACACCAGACGCCCGACCTGACCGGACTTGAGCACGTTGTTGCGCAGTTGGTCGAGGCTTTGCGGCGAGCCGTTGTAGCTCTGCGGGATCACCTCACCACCGGCGAAGCCTTCTTCGGTCACTTCGGTCCAGCGTACGCTGGGGCTCCACAGCGACTTGAGGCCCGAGCGGTCGACGCCAGAGATATAGAACACCTCGTCGTTGATCTGCCGCAGAGTCTCCATGTACTCCTTAGTGAAAATGTCACCGTCCTTGGCTTCCACCGAGATACGCACCGTGTTGCCCAGGTTGGCCAGGTCGTTGCGGTGCTCCATCATCTTTTCGATGAAGGGGTGCTTGAGGGGGATCATTTTTTCGAAGCTGGTGGACGGGCGAATCAACGTCGCTTGCCAGAACAGGAACGCACTCACCAACAGGCAGATCACGATCACCGCTGGGCGATTGTTAAAAATCAGGCGCTCAAGAAAGGTCGCTTTATCGTTGTGATGACTGCTCATGCTTTCTCTGCCTTCTTATTGTTTTTCGAGTTCAGCGCCGGTTGGCTGGGCGACGCGCACACCGCCCTGCCCGGCCAGAATCAGGTTGCCATTGCCGGCCGCGGTCACCGCCGAGAGGGAAATGCGGTCCGGGCGGTTGAAAACGCTGAAGGTCTGACCGTCGTCGTGGCTGACCACCACGCTGCCACCGTTGCCCACCACCACCAACGAGCCATCTTCGAGCAATGTGGCGCCCGATAAACCGAACTCCAGGGCACCGCGCGCGGCCTTGAGTTCGACCTGTTCCCAGGTGCTGCCGAAATCCGTGGAGCGGTAAAGATTGCCGCGCAAGCCATAGGCCAGCAGCGTTTGCGGCTGGGCGGTGCCGATCACACCAAATAGCGAACCCTCGTAGGGGCCTTCGAGTTTTTCCCAGG
Organism: Pseudomonas sp. S4_EA_1b; assembly: GCF_016307435.1. Taxonomy (NCBI): domain Bacteria; kingdom Pseudomonadati; phylum Pseudomonadota; class Gammaproteobacteria; order Pseudomonadales; family Pseudomonadaceae; genus Pseudomonas; species Pseudomonas sp. S4_EA_1b. Next base: position 61,346 of record NZ_JAEILC010000036.1, read on the forward strand.
TCTGGCCGTCGTCGCTGGAACGGAACATGCTGCCCTGCTCGCCGACGATAAACAGCCCGGAGTCCTTGATGGCGGCGATGGCGTTGAGGTGAAACTGGTCTTCGTTGTCGAGGCGGTCGCTGACATCTTCCCAGGTGTTGCCGCCGTCGTTGGTTTCCAGCAACGCACCGTAGGCGCCGACGGCCAAGCCGTGGCTAGCGTCCTTGAACCACACGTCGAGCAACGGCGCTTCGCGCTTGAGGTCTTGATACTGCTGGGTCCAAGTGGCGCCGCCGTCAGTGCTGGCGAGGATCTGCGCATCGTGGCCCACGGCCCAGCCGTGTTTGTCATCGACGAAAAACACGGCGGTGAGCAATTGCCGGGTGGGGACTTTGGCCTGGGCCCAGGTGGCGCCCTGGTCATCGGAATAGAGGATATGCCCGCGATCACCGACCGCCACCAGGCGTTTGCCGGCGTGGACCACGTCGATCATCAGGCCTTTGGCGGCCTTGGGGGATTCAATCGCAAACACCGCAGCGGCGGGGGTATCGCTGGCGGCCTGGACCGCAGTCGGCCATGCAACGGCGCCAAACAGCGAGAGCGCTGTGGCCAGCAACGCAACTCTGCGTGCGGCGCGTGGGCGGCAGACAACCCAACCCATGACAGGCTCACTCATAGACCTTTCTCCCATTTATTATTGTTAGGTCTTGCCATCCCGGGCTCTGAAACCTGCAATCTAGAGCGCCTGGAGGAAGCTGGCGCCATCCTATCGGGCTTTCGAATCGTCTGACAATCGGTGCTACGTTATGTTTTGTTAACTGGGGGCGTTTGGCCATGCGGTGAATATAGCCGCATTCGTCAGGCTGATTGTGGCGTGCATGCTGAATTTTTATTCCATCTATTGAATTTTGGGAATTTTTATTCCATTAATAGCCTTCCTCACAACAATAATCCAAAGGAACAAAGGCTATGCGCGAACTCGGAATCGGCTTGATCGGCACAGGCTTTATGGGCCGTGCCCACGCCCTGGCGTTCAATAACGCCCGGGCGGTATTCGAATTGCCGGTGCACCTCAAGCTAGCCGCCCTGGCCGATGCCGACACCGAACGCGCCCAGCGCTGCGCGCGCGCCTGGGGTTTTGCCCAGGCCCACGGCGATTGGCAGGCGCTGATCGACGACCCCGCCGTCGACGTGGTGGCCATCACCACCCCCAACCACCTGCATTACCCCATGGCTATGGCAGCGATTGCCGCCGGTAAGGCGGTGTACTGCGAAAAACCTCTGGCTGTCAGCCTTGAACAGGCCGACGCCATGCGCCGGGCGGCGAGCACTGCCGGGGTGGTGACGCGGGTCGGTTACAACTATCAGCACAACCCCATGATCGGCCTGGCGCGGCAGATGATTGCCAACGGCGAGCTGGGCGAGATCATCAGTTTCCAGGGTGAATTCAGCGAAGACTTTATGGCCGACCCGCAGTCGCCGTGGTCATGGCGCTGCGAAGTGGAACATGCCGGCGGCGCCCTGGCGGACCTGGGCAGCCACTTATTGTCGATGGCGCGTTATCTGGTGGGCGATGTCGTCAGCGTGTGCGCCGACACCCAGACCGTCCACAGCCAACGCCCTGCGGTCAGCGGCAGCGCCGAACGCAAAGCCATCGCGGTGGACGATCAGGTACATGCCCTGCTGCGCTTCGCCAATGGCGCGCGCGGCACAGTGAGCAGCAGTTGGCTCAAACAAGGTTATAAGAACCACCTGAGTTTTGAGATCAGCGGCACACAGGGCACATTGGCGTTCGATCAGGAACGTTTGAATGAACTGCGCCTGTACCGCGTCGGCCAGGACGGTTTCCAGCGCCTGCTAGCCGGCCCCGCCCTGCCCGGTTACGCGGCCTTCAGCCCGGCGGCGGGGCATCAACTGGGCTACAACGAATTGAAAACCCTGGAAGTGCAGGAACTGATCATGGCGGTGGCCGGCCAGGGCGCGGACGGCACTGACTTTGAAGCGGCGTGGGCCGTGGAGCGGCTGGCGACGGCGATTCGCCTGGCGGCCCGCGAGGAACGCTGGGTCAACGTGAACGCGGTCTGACACACAACGCAAATCCTAAGGGCTGACAAATAATTCTTTGGTGAGCAGGCTTGCCCTGCGCTGGGCTGCGAAGCGGCCCCACATCCAGGCACCTCGGAGTGTCAGCTGAAACCACATCGCCTGGAATGGCTATCAGAGGTGCGAGGGGGCTTGCCCCCGATAGCGGTGCATCAGCTAAAAAACCACAGGCTGACACTCCGCCATCGGGGGCAAGCCCCCTCCCACCTTTAGATCAGCTGCATACATTTACATTGGCGAGCAGGCTTGCCCTGCGCTGGGCCGCGAAGCGGCCCCACACCCAGGCACCTCGGCGTGTCAGCTGAAACCGCATCGCCTGGAATGGCTATCAAAGGTGCGAGGGGGCTTGCCCCCGATAGCGGTGCATCAGCTAAAAAACCACAGGCTGACACTCCACCATCGGGGGCAAGCCCCCTCCCACCTTTAGATCAGCTGCATACATTTACATCAGCGAGCAGGCTTGCCCTGCGCT